>NZ_JBFTIZ010000072.1:0-25504 GCF_056395165.1 Pedobacter sp. 10L46_2 | reverse complement strand
ACTCAGGAAGGCATTTACCAACACTATAAAGCACTTAGTGAGTCTAGCTCACTACCAATTTTGTTGTATAACGTACCAGGACGCACAGGAAGCAATATCAGCGCCGAAACGACCTGTCGCCTTGCTACAGATTTAAAGAACATCATTGCCATTAAAGAAGCTTCTGGAAACTTTGATCAGTTTAATCAGATCATGAGAGATAAACCAGCCGACTTTATGTTAATTTCCGGCGATGATCCTGTTGCAATGCCAATGATATCATTAGGTGCCGTGGGTGTAATTTCTGTAATTGGAAACGCATTGCCAAAGCAACTGTCTGACATGATCAGATTATGCCTTGCTGGTGATTTTGCTAAAGCACTTCCGCTGCATCTTAGCTTAATCGAGTTTACCAGATTAATGTTTGTAGAAGGCAATCCGGCAGGCGCAAAAGCTGCCTTAAAACATTTTGGTGTATGTGATGATAACCTTAGACTTCCTTTGGTTAAGGTATCTCCTGCTATACGTGAGGCAATCATTGCCGAATCGAAAAAGATTACAGCTTAGTATTAGGTTGTACCACCATCGTCATCCTGAATTTAATTCAGGATCCTGGATTAGAAAGTCAGACCAGCGAGTGCGGGATCCTGAAATAAATTCAGGATGACGGAAAGTTTTAAAATATTATACAATAAAAAAAGCGTCGCGATAATTCGGGACGCTTTTTTTATTCATCAAAACAAAAATAAAGTGGTTCTAACCTTTATTTTTTGTTTCTTGAATCTCCAAACGAATCGTTTGAGCTAAGTTCTTAAGATCTTGCATACCTTTACGTACACGAGTACCTGCAGCGCTGTTCGCCTTGTTGTAGAATTTGTCGGCATCAGCTTCTAAAGCTGCTACAAGCTCTTTTACTTCATTAAATTTTTTCATCGTTAATTTACTCCTTTTAGGTTTTTAAGGTTTTGATTAATACTCTATTACTAAAGTAAGATGTTTATTTTACAAAAAAAACTTTTGGATTAATAAAAAAGTGCCTAAAACACTGTTTTTTTCCACATTATAGGGGGTTATGCACAATTAATCCGTCAAAAAACAAATTATCCAGTTGAAAATCAGATAATTACAAAACAACACAACATAAAAAAGCCCCTCCAATATACTTAGAGGGGCTTTTTTTATTGAATGAATTTTATGCTATTGAGAATTGATTCTCTTTATAGTATCCGCTTTTCAATTTATCTGAAACCTCGCTAAAGGCATCTAATGTACGCTGTACGTCTTCCATTGTATGAACAGCTGTTGGTATTAACCTCAACTCAATAAGTCCTTTAGGGATTACAGGATACACTACAATAGAACAGAATATTCCGTAATTCTCTCGCAGGTCCATTGTAAGCGCAGTAGCCTCCAATAGCTCACCTTTCAAGAACACCGGGGTAACCATTGTATTTGTTACACCTAAATCGAATCCACGCTCCCTAAGTCCTTTCTGCAAGGTAGTAGCAACATTCCATAGTTTCTCTCTAAGCTCCGGATTGTTCTTTAACAGTTCCAGTCTTTTTAACAAACCAATAACCATTGGCATAGGTAACGCTTTGGCAAAAGTCTGAGAACGCATATTGTAACGGAAGAAATTAGTCATCTCTTCTGTTGATGCAACAAATGCTCCAATACCAGCCATAGATTTAGCAAAAGTACCAAAGTAGACATCAACCCCATCAATACAGTTTTGCTCTTCATGAGTACCCGCACCTGTAGGTCCCATAGTACCAAAACCATGCGCATCATCAATTAATAAACGGAAGTTGAATTCTTTTTTAAGGTCAACAAGTTCCTTTAATTTTCCTTGCGCGCCCGACATACCAAAAACACCTTCAGTAATTACCAATATACCGCCACCGCTTTGTTCAACCAGCTTAGTTGCTCTTTCAAGCTGTTTGCGTGCGCTATCAATGTCGTTATGTTTGTACACAAAACGCTTACCCATGTGTAAACGTAATCCGTCAATAATACATGCATGAGATTCAGCATCATATACAATAACATCATTCCTATCCACAAGACTATCAATGATAGAAACCATTCCCTGATACCCGTAATTTAATAAGAAAGCGTCTGGTTTACCCACAAATGCCGCAAGCTCCTGCTCCAGTTGTTCATGGTATTTAGAGTTTCCCGACATCATGCGGGCACCCATTGGATAAGCCATTCCAAATTCTGCAGCACCTTTTAAATCAGCTTCCCTTACTTCAGGGTGATTGGCCAAACCTAAATAGTTATTTAAACTCCATACCAGATGCTCTTTACCGCGAAAGTTCATGTGAGGGGCAATATCACCCTCTAATTTAGGAAATGAGAAATATCCATGTGACCATTTGTGATGTTGCCCGATCGGGCCCATATGCTTTGCTATCTTTTCAAAAATATCCAATGTTATATGTATTAAGTTTTTTTATATTTTTTGCAAATTTAAGGTTAATATGACTGATACGCAACATCAGCATTTACCAAAGGCAAATACGCTATTATTATGCCAAAAAAGCCTTAACATATTTATTGTTAAGGCTTTCTATTTTTTTTATGTTAATAATTAATCAACGTTGTCATGAAGGAATGAGTTATTAGGTCTGATTTCAGTAGATCCATCTTCATCATTACTTAAAGTAAATCTTGAAACCTGAGACTCAGATGAGTGCTGAACCTGTTGCAACTGCATTTGCTTACGTTTGTAAGCTGGCTCATTCTCTAACTCCTGCAAACCATTGCTGGTTCTTAATTTCATGCTCAGATCTTTTAATCTTAAGATTCTTTCTTTCGATTTTTTAAGCTGATCTTCTATTGACTCATCATTTTTGTCATCATCCAATCCTGCTTCCTGAACATCTTCTCTATGAGCTTCAACATCATTATTAAATACTGATGCCGGGGTTTCAAATACAAAATCAGTTTCTGCAAGCTTAATTTCGAATTCAAAGCCAGATGACTCTTGTTGAGTTTCCTGAGCAGGTTCTTCTTCAATTAAGGTATGTCTTACCACTGTATTTTCAGGCTCATCAGTTTTTCTGGCTTTATTGATATTAAATAAATCACCGAAAAGATCTGATTGCTTTATTTCTTCTTTGGCTTTCATAACCGGCTCCTGAGCAGGAACGTCAGCTTTAGGTTGTATGAAAGAATTGACAGGCTCTACCGGACGCACCATAGGTGCTTCTTCTGGAGTTAATAAAGAGATCTTTTTAACGTTCTTTTTATCTTCTTCACGCTGTTCTTTAGTTTGGAAGCCGGTAGCAATAATGGTTACAGATAATCTTTCACCAAGGTTTTCATCAATACAGTTACCCCAGATCAAATCAGCAGAAAGACCTGCTTTATCCTGGATATAATCAGTGATGATCGTTACCTCGTCCATTGTTACTTCCTGTACTCCGGAACTGATATTTAATAGGATATATCTTGCACCTTCAATCTCATTGTCTTTCAACAATGGAGAAGCCAAAGCACCTTCAACAGCATTTAATGCTCTGTTTTCGCCTTCGCATGCAAAACTACCCATTATAGATACACCGCTATCTTTCATAACAGTACGCACATCTTTAAAATCCACGTTGATGTATCCAGGTACAGTTATAATCTCGGCAATTCCTTTTGCAGCAGTTGTTAAAATATCATCTGCCTGAGCAAATGCTGAACCCAAAGTAAGGTTACCAAATATTTCGCGCAATCTGTCGTTAGAAATAACCAGGTAAGAATCTACATATTTTTTTAGTTCATCTAAACCATCGTTAGCCTGCATTTTACGTCTTTTACCTTCAAAGGAGAAAGGCGTAGTAATAATAGCTACCGTTAAAATATCTAATTCTTTTGCAGCTTTAGCTATGATCGGGCTGGCGCCTGTTCCGGTACCTCCACCCATTCCTGCCGTAATGAACAACATTTTTGTAGTGTTGCCCAGCATCTGCTTAATATCATCTATATTCTCTATGGCTGAATTTTTACCAACTTCAGGAATAGAGCCTGCACCCATACCTTCAGTTAAACTTGCACCAAGTTGAACCTTATTAGGAATAGGACTAAACTCCAAAGCCTGCGCATCAGTATTACAAATGATAAAGTCAACACCTGTAATTCCAGAACGGTACATATGGTTTACCGCATTACCTCCACCGCCACCAACACCAATTACCTTGATGATTGACGACTTATCTTTTAACATTTCAAACTGCATATCTTTATGAATCAGTTATTTAAAAATTCGTTTTTCCTGTTCATCTCTCTATGTAATATTAACACTTTTTTAACAGGCGTTTTCCACAACTGTTAAGAATGTGGAAAAATCGTGTTTTGTTGAAAAATATTACGGCTTTATATAATCTTCATCGCTTACATTCATGTCATCCTTGATGAAATCCTTTGTTTTAGCTAGAAGTTTATCAAATAATCCACCACCTGAACGTTTTACTTTCTCTTTATCTTTTGGTCGCTCTACAAATACTCCCGGTTGCTTCATTTCCTCAAGCAGCTCCTCAGCTTTTTGTATACCTTTAATTAATAAACCAACACTGGTAGCATACATCGGGCTTTTCAAATCATCATAGATGGTTTTAGGCATGTCTTCATATTTAGACAAATGCTCATTCGGATATCCAACACGGCAATCTAATCCGGTTACATATTCAACCAACTGCGACAAGTGTTTCAACAACGCACCACCACCAGTAATCACCACTCCTCCGATTAGTTTTTTCTCATATCCCGAAGATTTGATTTCGTAATAAACATGCTCAATAATTTCCTCCATACGGGCCTGGATTACATAAGCAAGATTTTTCACTGAAATCTCTTTAGGTTCTCTTCCTCTTAATCCCGGAACACAAATAATCTCGTTCTCTTTATTCTCTTCTGCAAGCGCAGAACCAAAACGGGTTTTCAACAATTCCGCCTGGTTTCTCATCACAGAACATCCTTCTCTGATATCTTCAGTTACACTGTTACCTCCAAAAGGAATAACAGCAGTATGACGGATAATTCCTTCATGGAAAATAGCGATATCGGTAGTACCACCACCTATATCTACCAAAGCCACGCCCGCCTCTTTTTCTTCATCGCTCAACACCGATTCAGAAGAAGCTAATGGCTCCAGTATCAATTCCTGAGTTTGTAACCCGGCATTGGTTACGCATCTCATTATATTTTTTACCGCAGTTACCTGACCGGAAATGATATGGAAGTTTGCTTCCAAACGCACTCCTGCCATTCCAATAGGATCTTTAATACCCGGCTCATTGTCGATAGTAAACTCTTGTGGCAATACATGGATGATTTCTTCTCCTGGGGGCATAACCAGTTTGAACATATCATCAATTAGCTTGTCAATATCCTTCTTTCCTATCTCATTATTTAATTCTCTTCTGGTCAAAATACCTCTGTGTTGTAAACTTTTGATATGCTGGCCAGCAATACCTACATTAACAACGCGGATTTCGACGTTCGATTGCCCGCTTGCAAGTTCTACCGCCTGAGCTATCCCCTGAACTGTTTTCTGGATATTGGATACCACACCACGTGTTACCCCTGCGGATTCTGCTTTTCCTATACCTAATACTTCTATTTTTCCGTGTTGTGTTCTGCGACCAACGATCACACAGATCTTAGTAGTACCAATATCCAACCCTACTACGATTGGAGACTGAGTGGTTAATTTTTCTTTGCCCATAACTATATTGATTTGTTGAGTTTATTATTTCTGTTTTTCCTGGTATCTGTTTTAATTATCATCCTTTAGTTCTTCCGGCATCTCTTCGCGAACCATCGTATCTATCGGTTTCTTTTTCAGAGAATCTAACCTGGCTACCTCTGATAAAGAATCAATCTTGTTCTTTTCGCAAACAACTTGATTGGTATATTTTATATTGATGGTTTTATAGGTGTCCCATCCCACCTTCGGCATTGCCTTATCGTAAAAAGCGCGCAAATTCCTCATCTTAACTTCCAGTGAATCTGCAGTCCCCAAAATGATCCGCTGATTGCCTACTCGCGGCACCAATTGAATATCATTTTTATCATCTACAATCAATTGCTCGATCTGCTCATTCCATAATGTATCCTGTTCTATATAAAATGCGGTTTTATACAGATCCTTAGCCAGCTTGGTAATCAACGTATCTACCTTACCACTAAAATGCTCCATTATTTTTCCGTTTGCCACCAATACGCTGGCTGTAAAATTTGGAGAAATAGGCATTTTCAATCCATTCCTATCGATATAAAAATCCTGATCACTAGCATTTATGACCCTTAATATCGGCTGGCGCTGTTTCACGTTAATATGAATTACCCCATTCATATCTGCGTAAACTGTTGCAAAAGCGATGTAAGGATTCGCCTTTAATTTTTGTTCTATTTCTTCCAGATTAATCTGCTCCAGTTTCTTACCAATCAATATACCCTGACTCTGTTTTAAAATTGCATCTACTTCTTCCCTTTCAATAAAGTTATCCGCTCCCGGAATTAAGATTTTAATATTGGTACAAGTCACAGTATCTTTCTTAATGCTCACAAAACTCATGAGCACTATAATTCCGGCCAGACTAACTATCCAGGCAAAACCTTTAAATACCGATTTCCAATTTATCCTCTTAAGCATTTGTCAACAGGGTTTTTAGTGGTTGTATCAATGTATCTATATCACCGGCACCTACAGTTAAAAGTAACTCAGGCTGCTTGTTCTTTATGCGTTCTACAACTAAATCTTTTCCACATATCTCTTTGTCTTTCAACGAGATCTTATCTAACAAATACTGCGAATTAATCCCTTCCAGCGGCAATTCCCTGGCCGGATATATTTCCAACAGTATCAAATCATCGGCAGTGCTTAAAACTTGTGCAAAATCATCTGCAAAGTCGCGGGTACGGGTAAACAAATGTGGCTGAAAGATCACTGTCAGTTTCTTATCAGGATACAATTGTCTTACCGCGTTAAAGCAGGCCCTTAGTTCTTCAGGATGATGGGCATAGTCATCTATATAAATATGCTCCGGAGAATTTACGATATACTCAAATCTTCTCTTTACACCCTTAAAATTACCTACAGCAGTTTTTATCTTTTCGGGATCAATACCCAGTTTCAAAGCAACAGCAATTGCTGCCACCGTATTTTCTACGTTATGTTTTCCCGGAAGCATCAGGCTTATTCCTTTAATCGAATGATCGGCATCCTCATAATCGAATACAAAACTTGCATGCTCCACCCTGATGTTTTTAGCCTTAACCTGCGAATCCAGATCAGCACTATAACTTATCGAACCGGCAATAGGCAAGCCTTTTTTAGCAAACAGGGTACCTTCAGGTTTTAGCTGACCGGCAAACAATTGAAACGACTCCTGCAATTGCGAAGCATCACCATAAATATCCAGGTGATCAGCATCCATAGAAGTGATTACCGAAATATCCGGATGCAGTGTCAAAAATGAACGATCATATTCGTCAGCCTCTACCACAACCACATTGTTACTGCCAATCAAAAAGTTACTGCTATAGTTCGTAGCTATACCGCCTAAAAATGCGGTACAGCCATAACCTGTGTCAGTTAAAATATGCGCAACTACTGATGAAGTAGTGGTTTTACCATGTGTACCGGCAACAGCAATACAAAACTGGCCTTTACTAATGATGCCCAAAACCTCCGAGCGCTTTTTAAGTTTAAAGCCATGCCCTTTATAATAATTCAATATTTCAGAATTCTTAGGAATTGCAGGCGTATAAACTATCAGTGTTTCTTTATCATCAGCAGTAAAGCAATTAGGCAAGGTATCCTCATTGTCGACGTAAGATATCAAAACACCCTCCTGCTCAAGAGCAGTTGTAAGGTTGGTCTTTGTTTTATCATAACCGCAAACAATACATTTTCTCTTCACAAAATAACGGGCAAGGGCACTCATTCCAATTCCACCGATACCAACAAAATAAACTCTTTTTATATTGTCCAGTTCCATTATTCCTGCCCCCCCTTTCCAGCTAAAATTAAAACCTGTTGTGCAATCAGATTATCGGCATCAGGCAAAGCCATCTCAGCAATGTTCTCAGAAAATATCTTACACCGTTCCTTATCTTTTAGCAGCGACAATGCTTCAGGCACCAGCGTATCTTCGGCAGAGTGATCTGTTATTAACATTGCTGCATTGTTTTTCACTAAAGCCAGGGCGTTTTTGGTCTGATGATCTTCGGCCACATTTGGCGAAGGAACCAGGATAACCGGTTTTTTAATCAAACACAATTCTGCAATGGTACCGGCACCAGCTCTTGATATAATAAGATCAGCAGCGGCATAAGCCATGTCCATCTTATTCAGAAATTCCAGAATTCGTACATTCGGATGAAAATTCAAACCTAAACGTTCCACAATTCCTTTGTAGTAAAACTTACCGGTTTGCCATACCACCTGTACATCTTCCTTCAATAGCTCAGGCAAGTGTTTTTCAATGCTTTTATTTAAAGTACCGGCCCCCAGGCTACCACCTGTAACCAATATTGTTTTCTTAAGCGGATCAAGCTTTAGCAATTCTGCTCCTGCATGATGCTTGTTTAAAATATCAACAACATCTTTTCTTACCGGATTTCCGGTTTTCAATATATTGGCAGCAGGGAAAAACTGATCCATACCATCAAAAGCCACGCAAACTTTAGCCGCCTTTTTCCCCAGCCATTTATTAGTTATACCTGCATAAGAGTTCTGCTCCTGTATCAGGTAAGGAATATTTTTTAAAGATGCAGCATACAATATCGGTCCTGATGCATAGCCTCCAACCCCAACTACAACATCTGGTTTAAATTCAGAGATCAGCTGCATGGCTTTTTTAACACTTCCTAAAAGCTTAAATGGCAGGCCAAGGTTTTTAATAATAGATCCCCTTTGGATACCGCTGATATTTAAACCCACAATTTTATATCCGGCAGCAGGAACCTTTTCCATTTCCATTCTGCCTGTAGCACCAACAAATAATATTTCGCACGCTGGCTCCATACGCTTCAGCGCATTGGCAATAGATATGGCCGGAAAAATATGTCCGCCAGTACCGCCACCCGAAATAATTACCCTTGTTGGTTTCATCATCTTATTTTATGCCATTGCAGGTATTTCACCCACAATCACTTTTTTACTATTATTTTCTTCAACATCCTTGCTCACACTCAATATTATCCCAAATGCAATACTGGTAAATAACAGAGAGGTTCCACCCATACTCACCAGCGGTAAAGGCACACCGGTAACCGGGCCCAAACCAACAGCAACAGCCATATTTGCAAAGGCCTGTATGGTTAAACTAAAACTTAAGCCTGCCGCCAGCAATGCCCCAAATGCCTTGGGTGCCCTGGTTACAATCTTTATGCATCGATAAAGCAGCACCAGATAAAGCGACATTACAATTATCCCCCCTATAGTTCCGTACTCTTCAATGATCATTGCAAACACAAAATCAGAATACGGATGAGGCAAAAAGTTCTTTTCTATACTATTCCCCGGACCTTTACCAAAAACCCCGCCAGAGGCCAAAGCAATTTTGGAATGGTCGGACTGAAATGTTTTATCAGAGTTCTGACGCTCCGGGTGCATATAAGTCTCAATACGAGATTTGTACACTTCCCTACGTGGACCTAAAAAGGCTACAAAAAGCAACAGTACAAAACCACCCGCACATACCATCATGATCTGCTTAATACTGATACGGCCAATAATCAACAACAAAATACTTACACCAAAAAGCATTAAAGCGGTCGACATATTTGCCCATGCAATCAGCACAAACACCACACAAACAGAACCCATAATCGGGATAAATGCTTCTTTAACGTCTTTAATATTCTCTTGCTTTCTGGTCAGCATCCTGGCCAGAAATGTAATTAAAGCCAGCTTGGCCAAATCCGAAGTTTGAAACGTTAAACCGATCAGCGGTATCTTAACCCATCTCGAAGCATCATTTACATTGGCTCCAAAGATCAGCGTATACACCAGCAATGGAATCGTAATTACCATCAGTACTTTAGAAATTCCGGCATAGTACCTGTAATCCAAAAGGTGGGCTATATAAATCATAGCAATACCTATCAGCACAAATATCACGTGTTTGGTCAGCAATAATTTTTCCACTCCTACACCACGCTTAAATGCCAGAGTACTGGTAGAACTGTATACTACCAAAATGGAAATAAGCGACAACAAAATGATGATCAGCCAAATCCAGCGATCTCCTTTTGTCTTGTCCAGAAGTTTATTTATTGCAACCATAGTCTACAATTCTTTAACGGCACTCTTAAATTGATTGCCTCTGTCTTCGTAATTTTTAAATAAATCAAAGCTTGCGCACGCTGGCGAAAGCAAAACCGTATCTCCTTTTTTAGCCAGGTGATAGGCTACCTGCACCGCTTCATGAGCAGAAAAAGTATTCACTATAATCTCTACATCATCTTCAAAAGCCTCATGAATACGCTTATTGTCTTTACCCAAACACACAATGGCTTTCACCTTCTGGTGCACCATATCCTTAAGCATATTGTAATCATTACCCTTATCAACACCGCCCATAATCAGAATCACGTCAGTTCCTACACTCTCCAAAGCGTACCAGGTCGAATTCACGTTAGTGGCTTTAGAATCATTGATGTAATCCACCCCCGAAATCTTTGCCACATGTTCCAACCTGTGTTCAATATTCTTAAAATCTCCCATACTTTCGCGGATGGAAGTATTTCGAATGTCTAATACTTTGGCTACTATGCCCGAAGCCATAGAGTTGTAAATATTATGCTTGCCCTGAAGGGCTAACTCTGAAATAGACATGGTTAGTTCGTCGTTTAGGTGTATATTTATGTGTATGTTATTGCTTTCCAGGTATGCCCCGCTCTCAATCTTTTTACGAATGGAGAAGGGATACATTTTTGAACTTACGTTCGTTGTTTTTAAAACCTTTAAAGTTTCAGGGTCATCAGCGCAGTAAATGAAAACATCATCAGCTGTCTGATTTTGGGTAATGCGCATTTTCGATGCTGCATAATTACCCAGTTTATAATCGTACCTGTCTAAATGGTCAGGTGTAATGTTCAATAATACCGCTATATCGGCTTTAAACTCATGCATGTCATCCAGCATAAAGCTCGAAAGCTCCAAGACATACCAGTCATAATCGGCAGTTGCCACCAAGGCCGCAAAGCTATGCCCAACATTTCCGCCAAGTCCTACATTAAAACCTGCTTTTCTCAGCGTGTGGTAGGTAAGCATGGTAGTGGTTGTTTTACCGTTCGAACCGGTAATACAAATGGTTTTTGCATTGGTATACCGTTTGGCAAACTCAATTTCCGAAACCACAGGAATCCCCTTTTTCTTAATCTCCTTAATGATCGGAGCGGTATCAGGTATTCCCGGACTTTTTATCACTTCCGCTGCATTCAATATCTTTTCAGCAGTATGCTGTTTCTCTTCAAAAGGGACACGTAATTCCTCTAAAATCTCTTTATACTGGGTGGCAATAGCACCAAAGTCCGACACAAAAACATCAAAACCCTGTTTCTGCGCCAGCATTGCCGCTCCAACCCCACTCTCTCCTGCACCAAGAATTACAATTTTATCGTTTTCCATTACCGCAGTTTTAAAGTGACTAAAGTGATGATGGCCAATAAGATTCCAATAATCCAAAACCGGGTTACGATTTTAGCTTCATGGTATCCTTTCTTTTGATAGTGATGGTGCAAGGGCGACATCAGGAAAACCCTTCTGCCCTCGCCAAACCGTTTTCTGGTATATTTAAAATAGCTTACCTGAATAATTACAGATAAATTCTCTATCAGAAAAACCCCACATAAAACCGGGATCAATAATTCTTTTCTAATCATGATAGCAAAAACGGCAATGATACCCCCAATGGCCAAACTTCCTGTATCACCCATAAATACCTGGGCAGGATAAGAATTGTACCATAAAAAGCCCACACAAGCACCCACAAAAGCGCCCGCAAAAATCATCAGCTCACCCGAATTGGGGATATACATGATGTTCAGGTAATCGGCAATGACGGTGTTACCCGACACGTAGGCCAACAGACCAAGTGTTAAGCCAATAATAGCCGATGTACCCGTGGCCAGCCCATCAATACCGTCGGTAATATTGGCACCATTGGATACCGCAATTACAATTACAATTACAAATAACAGAAAAACTACAAAAGCATATTTCTCATAGCCAGGGCCTAAAAACTTAAGCACCTTAGCATAATCCATTTCGTTATTTTTATAGAACGGAACATTGGTAAGGGTCGACTTAACATCCTGAGTATAATAAAAACTCTCTCCCTTTTGTCTCAAAACCATAGGTGCAGTAGTCTTGGCACCTATACCGGTTGTCGCTTTTGTATTTGTGGTCTCATCAACAGTTTGCCTTACCACAATATTCGGGTTAAAATACATTGTCCAGCCAACAATAAGTGCCAGCCCAAATTGTCCAACTACCTTAAAACGACCTGCTAATCCTTCTTTATTTTTTCTAAAAACTTTAATGTAATCATCAACAAAACCTATAACCCCCATCCATATAGTGGTTACAATCATCAGGATCACATAAATATTAGTAAGGTTGGCAAACAACAATGTAGGCACCAATATGCCCAGCAAGATGATAATACCCCCCATAGTAGGTGTACCTTGTTTTTGCATTTGCCCTTCCAGGCCAAGGTTCCTAACCGTTTCACCCACCTGCATTTTGTGCAGGTAATTAATCAATCTTCTACCGTAAACAGTAGTAATGATCAGTGAGATAATTACAGCCAACGAGGTACGGAAGGTGATGTATTGAAACAACCTCAATCCTGGAAATTCATAATTCTGATTCAGATACTCGAATAAATAATACAACATTAGCCCATCAAGTTAAATTGTTCCATCAATACCTCTTTATCATCAAAATGATGTCTAACACCATTTATTTCCTGATACTTCTCATGCCCTTTGCCTGCCAATAAAATAATATCACCAGGTTTGGCCAAATGACAGGCAGTTTTAATTGCCTCTTTCCTGTCCACTATGCTTAATGTTTTTCTTTTATTTGTTGGCGAAACACCTTTTTCCATATCCTCCACTATCGTTTGCGGGTTTTCCGTTCTCGGATTATCCGAAGTTAAAATCACCTTATCACTCCAATCACAGGCTACCTGTGCCATAATAGGTCGTTTAGTTTTGTCCCTATCGCCACCACAGCCAATTATCGTAATTACCTGTTCGGTGCCTTTTCTTATATCCTGTATGGTGCTCAATACATTTTGTACTGCATCAGGAGTATGTGCGTAATCTATTATCCCAATTATGTTCTGGGTAGAAGTGATGTATTCAAACCTGCCTTCAGCGCCTGTTAACCTGCTCAATACAGTCAGTACAGAAAGCTGATCCTGCTCCAACAACATTGCCGTGCCATATACCGCAAGCAAATTATATGCGTTAAAAGAACCCACCAGTTTAAAGAACACATCAGCCCCGTCAATATCAAGATGCAAACCGCTAAAGCTGTTCTCAATCACCTTTGCTTTAAAATCAGCAAGCTGTTTGAGCRCATAGGTTTTTTTCGATGCCTTAGTGTTCTGAAGCATCACCATTCCGTTTTTGTCATCAAGATTAGTCAATGCAAAAGCCGATTTTGGCAACACATCAAAAAATGCTTTTTTAGCTTTAATGTAATTATCAAAGGTTAAGTGAAAATCTAAATGGTCGTGGGTAATGTTAGAAAACACTCCTCCCGAAAAGCTTAAGCCCTCAATTCTATGTTGCACCACCGCATGCGAGCTTACTTCCATAAAGCAATAGCTGCAATCGGCCGCTACCATATCCTGTAATAAGCTATTTAAAGCCAGCGGATTTGGTGTAGTATGCGTAGCAGGAATCACCTCGTCGTTAATATGGTTCTCCACTGTCGAGATCAAACCAACCTTATAACCAAGTTCTCTGAATAATTTAAATAACAATGTAGCAATGGTAGTTTTACCATTAGTACCGGTAATACCAATTAACTGCAGTTTAGAAGAAGGGTTGCCGTAAAAATTAGAAGCCATAATGCCCAGCGCAGCAGCACTGTTTTCGACCTCTACATAGGTTACCAGCTCATTTTTAACCTCAGGTATCGTTTCACAAACTATAACACTTGCACCAGCTTCAATGGTAGCCTGAATAAAAGCATGCCCGTCAGACAAAGTACCTTTAACAGCAAAAAACACAACATCCTTAACAACCTGACGCGAATCAAACACCAAAGCGCTAACCTCCCTGTTGGTTGATCCAACCAGGTTTGTTATTGCTACTCCATATAAAACTTCCTGCAACTGCATCCTATTGTAATTCAAGTTGAACTAATAATCCTCTTCCTATTCTATTTCCGGCAGGAATAGACTGCGCTATAACCTTACCACCACCTTTTACCCTGGTTTTTAAACCTGCATTACCCAACAGGTATAAAGCATCTTTTAAACCCATCCCCTTTACATCAGGCATCACCCCTTTTACGGCAGCATGCTCTTCGTAAGGAACGCCGTTATTGGTATCAATACCACTTACAGACCTATCTGCATAAAGCGCTTTAATACCCAGGGCTTTGTAAATCTTTTTAACCGCTTTACTCTCGCCCACCTTCGCTTCGGGAGCCTTGGTATTACCTACCAGGTGATTTGGAATATCGTTGTACATTTCCATATCGCTGGCATAAATGCGATCAGCAATCTCTTTAAATACCGGCCCGGCAACTGCCGCACCATAGTATCCATTTTTAGGGCCGTTAATGGCCACCATAATGGAGTATTTAGGTTTATCAGCAGGGAAATAACCGCAAAAAGAAGCCTGATAGCTTTTCTTAGCTTTATAACCTTTATTACCATCAGCTACCTGAGCGGTACCTGTTTTACCGGCTACCCTGTACAATGGCGATCCCATTTGCTTACCGGTACCTTTAGTAACTACCGATTCGAGCATTGCCTGTAATTTTTTAACCGTTTTCTCAGAGCAAACCCGTTCCGAGATCACCCTTGCTCTGAACTGCTCAATCGGATTTCCCAGTCTGCGGATTTCCTTAACAAAAATTGATATACTTACCATCATTAGCAATGGCATTATAAAAAGTTAGCATTTGCAAAGGCGTAATCTGCATTTCATAGCCATAAGCCATTTGAGGCAGGGTCATGTTTTTATTCCAGCTTTTAAACGAAGGATTTTTTATCACGGGTTTAGTTTCTCCCGGTATCTGCAATCCAAGTCTTTCATTCATATGAATATCATACAGGTGATCTGTAAATTGCGATGGATTATCCTGATAAGCCGCATTCACCAATTTAGCCACAGCTGTATTTGCCGATTGCTCAAAGGCCTTCATTACCGTAACCGTTCCAATACCACCATGCGAATCCTTAATGGTATGTCCCGGAATCCTGTAATACCCATCTCCTGTCGCTACCATGGTATTGGTATCTACTTTATTATCTTCCAGTAGCGCCATGTACGAAGCCAGTTTAAAGGTCGATCCAGGATCCTGACTGCCACCAATGGCATAGTTAAACTTCTCTTCGTAAACCCCTTCTTTAACCCTTGTGTAATTGGCAACCGCCCTTACCTCGCCAGTAGTAACCTCCATTAATATCACCGTTCCGTGATCAGCATCGCTTATTTTCAACTGTTTTTCCAACGCGCTTTGCGCCAGATCCTGCATGTTAATGTCAATGGTCGAAATAATATCGGCACCCTCTTTAGGTGCTACCTCAGCTTCATCATTAACAGGCATCCAAACCCCACCTGATATTCTCTGAACCAGTCTTTTTCCGCTTTCACCATTAATATACTCACCATAAGCACCTTCTAAACCAACCCCATTGCTTACATTTTCATTTTTATAACCAATAGTTCTTGCGGCCAGGTATTTAAACGGCTTAATTCTTTTATTTTGCTGAACAGCAATTAAACCACCAGTATACTTCCCTACATTATATAAAGGAAATGTTCTTATGGTTTTCAATTCCTGGTATCCAACTTTACGCTTAATCAATAAATAACGAGCACTATCACGTCTGGCAGAGCGTAAATACCTCGAGTACTCTTTAGGCGTTTTATCTTTAAAGAATTGCGATAACCTTAAAGCCAGCGAATCCACCTTACCATCAAACACCTCACTATCAGCAATACCACCGGCATACATATCCATACGGAGCTCATACTCAGGAATAGAAGTTGCAAGCAAACTTCCATCGTTTGAGTAGAYATTTCCACGCGCGGCTTCTACATTGATATACTTTGTAGAGAGACTATCGGCCATGGCACGCCATTTATGTCCCTCCACAAACTGTACATCGCATAGTCTGATCAGTACTGCCACGGCAAACAGTACAATCAGTCCGAAAGACAGATAAACACGTAATAATATGTTAGCTCTAATATTCATTACTGCTTATTACAATTTTTTTAGGCGGCTCTGTTAATTCCTTAATTCCAAGCGTATCCACCTTTTTAGCAACCTCTGTTAGTTTACTTTTGAACATCAAATCAGCTTTAAGCGATTTGTATTCCCAGCTCATTTCTTTTACCTCTTTACTTAACTGATCAATATTTCTGATGTTTTTGATGGCCATATGGCTATTCGCGATATACAGCATTCCTAAAACCGACAGAAATATCAAAAACGGCAACATCTCTGTTGCAGCTTCCTTACTCACTACACCCTCAGTAAATAACTTTTTAAAGAACTGATTTTCAGATACAGGCTCTTTCTTCTTAATCCTGATATCCAATTCCTCTTCTTCTTCAGGCTCTTCGTCTATATGTTCCCTAAACCTGTTATTCATAACTTCTCTCCAATCCTTAATTTCGCACTCCTGGACCTGCTATTGCGTTCCAGCTCAGCTTCATCAGCCATCACAGCTTTCCTTGTTATTACTTTAAAAGGCTTTTGTTCGTTACCAAAAAAGTCTTTATCAACCTCGCCTTTAAACTTTCCTTTGGCCAGGTAATTTTTTACCGGCCTGTCTTCCAAAGAATGGTAAGACATCACCACCAGACGTCCACCACTCTTTAGCACATCAGCAGTCTGTGCCAGAAAATTCTCCAGCACTTCTATCTCGGCATTCACCTCGATGCGCAGGGCCTGAAAAACCTGCGCCATATATTTATTTTCTTTTCCCTTTGGAATGTGTGCCGCAACTGCCTTTTTAAAATCAGCCAGTGTTTCTATGGGGCGTTCTATTCGACCGGTCACTACAGCCTTAGCCAGCGACTTTGCATTTTTCACCTCACCATAAATACCAAATATCCTGTGCAGCTTTTCTTCAGTATAAGTATTCAACACCTCCGCAGCAGTCAGTTTACCCTGTTTGTCCATCCGCATATCTAATGTAGATTCAAACCTGGTCGAGAAGCCTCTATCCGGTTCATTAAACTGATGAGAAGAAACACCAAGATCAGCCAGAATGCCATCAACAGCTTTAAAGCCTAATAAGCGAAGGTTATTTTTAAGGAATGCGAAATTCTGATCAACAAAATGAAAGCGCGGATCATCAATCTTATTTCTTTGTGCATCCGGATCCTGATCAAAAGCGATCAACACGCCATCTTTACCGAGATGTTTAAGGATTTCTCTCGAATGTCCGCCACCGCCAAATGTCACATCAACATACACGCCATCTGGTTTAATATTTAAACCATCGATGCACTCTTTCAACAAAACCGGAACATGGTAATTATTCTCCATTTTCCCTCCTGTTCTTATCCCCCATTACTTCGGCAGCAAGCAGCGCAAAGTCGGCAGGATCTTTATCAAATAATGCTTCGTATGATTTTTTAGACCAAACCTCAATCTTATCAAACTGACAAGCCAGTACCAGTTCAGTATTAATTTCAATACCTACCGATTCCATTAAAGAGTTAGGCAAATTAACCCTGCCGGTTGCGTCCAGCGTCAATTCTGTAGCACCGCGGGTAAATAATCTTATAAATTCTCTGTTTTTTTGTTCGTACGGATTCAGCTTACTCAAGTCCTCCACTATCTTTTCCCATACTTTTTTAGGATAGATTACCAGATGTTTTTCAAAACCCCGGTTAACCACAAGTCCCTCTTGCTCAACATTAGGCAATTGTTTTTTCAGGCTCGAAGGGACCATCAAGCGGCCTTTCGCGTCTAATTTACAATCAAATTCTCCTAATAACTGAACCATTATAATATGTGCACTTTTTATGTAGTGTAAAAATAGGTACTTCTACCACTTTTTACCACATTCTACCACAAAAAGTTTTCCACATATTATTTCTCTACCACTTTCCCCCATATTTAGCATAAAAAGGCCATAAATCATGGTGGGAGGAAGTGGTAAACAAAACAGGCGTTTCGCAAAAACGAAACGCCTGTCCTTAAAATTAGTCAGGTATACTAGTCATTTATAGCCTTAACACCTGGTAATTCTTTACCTTCCATATATTCAAGCAATGCTCCACCACCGGTCGATACATAACTTACTTCATCTTCTAAATTAAACTTCGCAATTGCAGCAGCCGAATCACCACCGCCAATTAAAGAGAAAGCGCCGTTTTCTTTGGTAGCTGCAACAACTGCATCAGCAATTGCGCGTGTACCTACCTCAAAATTAGCCATTTCAAAAACACCCATCGGGCCATTCCACAATAATGTTTTAGAGTCTTTAATGATGTTCGAGAACAATTCAGCCGTTTTCGGGCCAATATCTAATCCCATCCAGTCAGCAGGAATTTGTCCAGAATCAACTGTACCTTTTTCGGCATCATTGTCAAACTTATCAGCAATAACAGTATCTACAGGTAAAACAAGGTTTACACCTCTGGCCTTAGCTTTATCTAACAACTCAAGGCAAAGCGCCATTCTATCTGCTTCCAACAATGAGGTACCAATTTCACCACCTTGTGCTTTAGCAAAAGTATAAGCCATACCACCACCTATAATCAGGTTGTCTACTTTTTCAAGCAAACTTTCAATTAATAAGATCTTGTCTGAAACCTTAGCACCACCCATAATAGCGGTAAAAGGTCTAACAGCACCATGATTTACTTTTTCAGCATTTTTCAATTCTTCAGCCATTAAATAACCGAAATATTTTGCGTTAGGAAAAAACTCAGCAACAATAGCAGTTGATGCATGTGCACGGTGCGCAGTACCAAAAGCGTCGTTTACATATACATTTCCAAGTTTCGATAACTTTTCAGCAAAGGCTTTATCACCTTTTTCTTCTTCTTTATAAAAACGCAGGTTCTCTAATAAAAGAACTTGTCCCGGAACTAGGTTTTTAGCCTTTTCTACGGCTTCAGCACCAATACAATCATTAGCAAACTTCACCTCAAGATCCAGCATTCTCGAAAGGTCACCTAAAATGTGTTTCAAAGAATTTTTATCATCCGGACCATCTTTTGGTCTGCCAAGGTGAGACATTAGAATAACACTACCGCCATCATTTAAAATTTTATTGATTGTAGGTAGCGCTGCACGCATTCTTTTATCATCAGTAATATTAAAATCTTTATCCAAAGGGACGTTAAAGTCAACTCTGACTAAAGCTTTCTTATCTGCAAAGTTGCATTGATCTATTGTTCTCATTTTTTAAAATTATTGTTTTGTAATGGTTGGTTCTAAATTTAAGCTGTCAAATATGCCGAACTGGCGACGCGCCAAATATAAGAAGCATTACCCATTATTCTTTATAATTTTTTGCACCACATCTACCAAACGCGCAGAGTAGCCTGATTCATTATCATACCAGCCCACCACCTTTACCAGGTCGCCCACTATAGAAGTAAGCTGACTATCAAAGATGCATGAATGCGGATTGTCTAAAATATCAACGGAAACAATCGGGTCTTCTGTATATTCCAGTATTTCGCTCATCTCATTTTCCGAAGCCTTTCTAAAAGCAGCATTAATCTCTTCTATGGTAGTTTCCTTTTTAAGGATACAGGTAAAATCGGTTAAAGAACCATTTAATACCGGTACCCTGATGCCGGCACCACCCAGCTTACCATCCAGATGGGGAAATATATGAGTAATCGCTTTTGCTGCCCCTGTACTGGTAGGTATTATAGATGCCGATGCAGCTCTTGCCCTGCGTAAATCTTTATGTGGTGCATCGTGCAAGTTCTGGTCGCCTGTCATAGAATGAACAGTGGTGATGTAACCATCCAGAATACCCCAGTTGTCGTCCAGTATCTTAACCATTGGCGCCACGTTGTTTGTGGTACACGAAGCGTTCGAAAGCACTTCCGATTTCAAGTCTACCTCCGCATCATTTACACCAAGCACTACCATTTGCACACCCTTGTCACCACATGGAGCCGATATCAGTACCTGTTTAGCTCCTGCTTTCAAATGAAGATCAGCACCTGCCTTGCTGGCAAACTTTCCTGTCGACTCCAATACAAGGTCAATACCCAGATCAACCCATGGCAGTTTTTCAGGATTAGGCTCAGCATAAACAAGAATCTTCTTTCCATTAATGATCAAGCTGTCATTTTCAAATTTTACAGTACCCTTAAAACCTCTGTGTACGGTATCATATTTAAAAAGGTGGGCTAAAGTAGCCGGATCTCCCAGATCATTGATGGCAACAACGTTGATGTTTTTTTCGATAGCAGTACGCAGAAAGATGCGTCCGATCCTACCAAAACCATTAATTGCGATATTCATTTTACTCGTTTTGTTCTGGGGGCAAAAGTACCTATATTCTTATTAGCAGTGGTATAATTTCCGAAGGGATTATTAAAAATTACTTCTACGTTGTACCAGCACGCTACTTTACGCATTATTGCTCCCATTTCTTCGGTATTAAAAACTGAACTCGCCATTTTTCCAGAGTATAGTACTATGGGCGTCTACTTTTTTGACGTTAATGGCGTTACCAATTAGTGTCGCTTGGCTTCCAGGCTTGAGAATTACGTCCTCTCGAATTTTTCCGTCCTCTCGAACTGCAGGGAGAGAGGACAGGCTGCTTTAAAAATGTTTTTATTGCCTCTGTTACATTATCGTTTCAGATAATGAAGCGATACGCATCCCGAGTCAAGCACTCTCGAGTCCGCTAGTTTTAAACGCTGCTGCAGATCAAAACCGGTATCATCGAACAATCTCCTTCCTTCACCAACAATAGTAGGATGAACCAGGAAATAAAACTCATCAACCAAACCAAGTGCTATCAATTCCGAAGGCAAACTTACACCCCCAATTGAAATATTTTTGCCTGACTCCTGTTTCAGTTTTAGAACTTCGTCTCCCAGATTTGAACGAATAAGCTTCGTATTTCCTTCAACCTTATCTAATGTTCGGGAAAAAACAACCTTATCAATGGCATCAAATGTTTGTGCAAATTCATTCACTACTTTCGTTTCCGACTGTTTCTTTGCCACATCAGGCCAATAAGGAACCATCAGCTCATAGGTCTTGCGCCCATAAATAATGAGGTCAACGTCCCGCATGAGGTCCGTAAAATACTCATGGGTTTCTCCTCCGCCACCGAATTTGGTATGATCGCAACAACCATCCGCGCTCAGATTAATACCATAGATTACCTTTCTCATAAATTAAAGATAACAAGAATCCACCACTCTCTTCAAGGGCAAGCCGGACAAAATAAAGGGGCATTTACGCCAAAAGTACCACCCTTACCCTTTCTCACATTTCACGCATACTTTCAATATCTATTATTACATTTATATCTACTAACTTCAAAATTATGGCATCACGTATATCAGGCATTGGCGGTATTTTCTTCCGCTCTAAAAACCAGGAAGCACTTGCAGATTGGTATGAAAAACACTTTGGCATCAACTCCATGAAAACCGGGTACATCTGGGATCAGGAAGCAGGCCCTACCGTGTTTTCTCCTTTTGCCCAAAACACAGATTATTTCGGCAACGATCAGCAACAGTTCATGCTCAACTTCCGCGTAAACAATCTGGATGAGTTGCTTGCGTTACTTAGAGAAGAAGGTGTCAAAATCGATGAGAAAACCCAGAACGAAAGCTATGGCAAATTCGCCTGGGTTTATGATCCTGAAGGCAACAAAATCGAATTGTGGGAGCCATTAAATCCAGAAGACTAACTTCTGCTTACCGCTAAAGTCCCTCCTGCTTTTACCCAAACCGCTGCTTTAACAACTACCTCTCCTTTGTCGTTCAAAAACTTAGGCTGCCATAGTATTTTCTTTTTTCCAGCATTTGTCAACACAGATTTTTTATTCCCTTCATGCCTTACCGTGATCAGGGTTTTTAATACCGGAACATCCTTCAGTTCCGAAGTCACATCGCTTTTTCCGCGGTATAGCGTAGTTAATTGACTGGAACACGCATCAGCCTCTAACCCCATTAATCCTTCTACAAAACCTTTAATCACACCATAAGATACCTCTGGATACTCCCTTCTTTTCGTTTCAGGATTGGTCAAATGCAGCATGTAATTGTAAGCTTTATCCGCTTGCCCATTCTGATACATGATCAATGGAAAGTATGACAGGTTTTCTACATTCCAATCTCTCGACAATAAGTGCTGTATCGTCTTTTCTTTTCTGTCGCCTTCTTTCAATGCATCAAACCACAGCAAAAAGGTTGCTCCCTCTTCCATCCCAAACTTATGATCGGTCGAGTAATAAGTATTATAAAGTGAAGCAGATTCGTTCCACCACAGATCATCAATACTTTTCTGATAAGCTGCAGCTTTTTCCCTGTACAATTTGGCCTCCTCCCTTTTACCTTTCACATCAAGTATAGAAGCATAAGACATCAGTCCTCGGTATATCGCCCCTACCAGATCCACTCCCATTTTAATGTTAGGCACACCTTCAGAATAAGAAGGTAAACCACGACAACGATGAAAAGAATCTTCATTGTTAAAAGGTACCGGTGCATTTGGATGGGTCGGTCTGCTCAACAATGAATCAGCCTGCAACACCCACCTATCTATAAATGAGGTAACAGATTTTTTATGAAAATTTTCAAAAGCTGCTCCTTTAATGTATTCTTCATCACCCGTCCACAAATACAATTTCCAGTTGGTTGTCAATACATCAAAGTTGGCATTCAGGTTATACCAGAACTCTTTATCATTGCGGTAATCCTCTACTGCTGGTTTTCCCAAATGATTAATTTCCCAGTAAGAACACCAGTCTTTAGCATCAGATATATTGTTCACAAATAGCCTGAGCATATTTTTGTTCTCCTTATTTAACCCCAGAATCTCTCCGCCAATGCTCTGGTGGGATACATCACGCATGCAAAATGCTGCCCTGGGTGGCAATGCCGATTCGTACCATGGGCCAACCGGATCGCCCGGTTTTCCTTTGTAGCTTAAAGCCATTTCTTTAGCCCTGGCAAATGCAGTTTGCAAGGCAGCATCTGATGATTTAAAAGTTACTCCGCCATTCTGGGCATATGCACCGCAGCAAAGGCAAAGCAATAAGTATAGAAAAAGGTTTCTTTTCATGTGTTTAATATAAGTTTATTTCTACTGCCTTTCGTCCGTCCCAGTTAATTTCCTGGTTTTTACTACCGGCCTGTTCTATAATAATTTTTAGTTTCTGACCAGCTCTTACAACCGTAATATTAAAGTCTTTGTTAAAAGCCTTTATGTGATTTAGCGACATCTCTTTCCAACCTGTAGGAAGATAAGGCTGCAGCAAAAACGACCTAAAGCTTTTTGGCTGCATCCCAAACAACCCTTCTGTTATCGCCCTGCAATACAAACCACTCTCTGCTGCTAAATGGCGTTGGTCTCCCTCTGGCCAGGCCTCTACGGCATAAGGCACATGCTCACCAAGCAAACGCTCGGAGGTATAGTATTTCAGGTATTTAAGTGTAGTATCGGTAATACCTGCATTAAACAATCCGCGAACGGCATATAAAAGCGAGYGGTCCCAAAAAGTCTTCGATCCTGACTCAGTCAGCATCCCATCTTTTGTCCACAAATGGTTTGATAAAAGCGCCTTTGCAGTTTCGGCTTTCCTATCATATATCCCCATTACCAGTGGCATACCTATCCATGATCTTAACTTATCATTTCCATCGAAATAGCGATAGGTGTTATATCCCTGTACTTTTGCGCCAAAATACTTTTCAATTGCAGTTCTCAATTCTGCAGCTTCCTTAGCTAATTTTTCTGATACCGTTTTATCGCCCAACGTAGCGGCAAGATCCGAAGCGCTGGTCAACGCCCCGTAAGCAAGAGTATTGGTTGACAAGTTTATTTTTCCTGCCGGAAACCTGCCCTCCAACTCATCAGAGTCTGACGCAATTACCCCGTCAGCACTTTTCTTCCTTCTCGAAAATTCAAGGCACCATTCTATTAGCGGCCACAATTTCCGGGCTTCAGCAGTATCCGCATAAGCTAGCGCAAATCTTGATGCACCATAGGCAATCATAGCCATATCTCCGCGGTCGCCCGCCCCATTCCACATTCCTGCTCCCTCTGCTATAATGGAACTCGGAATTGGTTTGTATGCATCGTTCATGTATTTCGCAAACATCCGAAAGCTGTTCATACCACTTTCGTTTCCCGCAGCATTACCTAAAAAAGGAAAAAGCGGGTTCATGTATTCGGCCTGGTCATTTGCCCAGATTCCTGCGTAATAAGATCCTCCACCCGGACTGTGCATCAGCCCCCCCTTAGTATCAAAGATACTTTCCGAAGCCCTGATCTTTGCAAACGAGAACATCTGGTTCAGAGTATCATCAGGAGTTTTCAAAACCAGTTCCTTTGTTATCTCAGCTATGAAGTTTTTACGTTTTACCAATTCGTATTCAGAAGAGAATTCATAGGCCTGGTCGGTGGTTTTTCTGGCTGAATATACAATGGCGTACGCCTGCTCTTCGCCCGGGTTTAAGGTAAACTTACCTGATCCGTAGATTTTAGTATTTAACAGATAAGTTCCATAAACTCCTTCATTTTTCTTTGTACTATCTGTTCTATCTAATTCTGGAATCGTAATCTCAACAGGTTTTGTTCCCTTGTTCTTAAAGGTAAGTTGCTCAATAAATGCAGGCTTATCAACCGATGGGAAAAGTCCGTGCGATATATTTACCGTTCCAATTGCCGATTTGACTTTTATAGAGCCATTAAATGAAATGACATCAGGCTGTTCTTCTATGGCTTTCCCATTTATGGATGCTGGCGGTATAACCTGATCAAAATCCCTGATCAGGCTTCCTCGTGTATCATTAGGAATAATGCGGAGCATAGGAAACACCAATTTCCTTTTTAATATGAAATTACCTTTATCATTTACACCATAAGTAATTATTGCCGAGATCTGTTTCCCGCTCATTTCAATCTGATCGGTATGGGCAGCACCTTTTTTCACGGCCCATTCTATACCGCCGTTTTTCACCAAATGCCATCGGAGGTTCTGGCCGTTTACATCAGTAACGCTATACAGCAGAAACAGGAAAAATAATAAACTTTTTATAGGGAAATATTTCATATTAAAATTGGTTTTTTTGGCATTAAAAATGGTGTTTGCAC
>NZ_JBFTIZ010000071.1:0-15185 GCF_056395165.1 Pedobacter sp. 10L46_2 | reverse complement strand
CGGTTACTCAAACACAAGGATTAATAAGAACACCATGGGTTCCATACAAAAATCAGATACGTGATTTTTTCCAGACAGGTACCAATTTAACCAATTCATTGACGCTGGATGGTGCTTATAAAAATACTGCAGCCCGGTTATCTATTACTAATCAGAATAATACTTGGATTGTTCCTGAAACTGGCATGGAGCGAACTTCAGTAGCCTTGTCTTTGAATTCAAAAATTACATCTAAATTAAATATATCTGCCAAGGTCAATTACAACAATAGGTTTAGTGATAATTTGCCAGGTAATGGTTATGGGAACCAATCTTTAATGTATTGGTTCATTTTCTGGCAGCCAAGCGCGGACCTGAACTGGTTAAAGAACTACTGGGTTAATGGCAGCGAAAATAAGTTAATTGAATATCCATTCAGCAGTTTTCCTGAAAATCCTTATGCGATATCGCATGAATTCATCAACAGAAGTGGTCGTAATGGTTTAACTGGAAACGTGCAGGCGAGTTATCAATTTACGAATGAATTAAGCCTTCAGTTGCGTACAACAATGGACTTGGCATCGGAGCGTCGTGCTCAGGAACGTCCATATGATGCGGGAAGCAGGCTTCCAACTGGATCGTATCGTGAGCAGAAGATCTATGGTCAGGAAACCAATATAGATTTTTTACTGAAGTACGATAAAAATATCAGTAAGGATGTGAAAATGATTGCAACTGTAGGTGGGAGCCAGTTAAGAAATAAATATAACAAAACAGATCTTAGAGCTGATGGACTTAAGATACCTGGTGAATATACCCTTGAAAATAACTTGTATCCCTTGGTTTCAATCCCAGATACCAGCAGGTATAGAATTAACAGCTTTTACGGAGTATTGTCTACAAGCTATAAGAACTATCTTTACCTGGATATCACTGGTCGTAAGGATTGGAGCAGTGTACTTGCCACACCAAACAGGACAGATAATGTTGGCTTTTTCTATCCTTCAGCTAGCTTAAGCTTCTCTTTATCTGATTACTTTAAATTGCCTAAAGCTGTGAGTCTGGCGAAGTTAAGAGCGTCGGTTTCGCAAGTGGGTAGCGGAGGTACTACACCTTACCGAACTTCATATACCTACTCGCTGGCATCAAACGGAACATATCCTGATAGCGCCCTTGTAAATCCATCAACATTACCCAATCCGAATTTGAAACCGTTAAAAACCACAACTTATGAGTTCGGAACAGATTTGCGGTTTTTTGGTGACCGTTTGGGATTAGATGTGGCATATTATGCAGGCAATACTAAAAATCAGATCCTAACCCGTACAGTAGACCGTTCTTCGGGATACAATACTGCTATTATCAACGCCGGACAAATCAATAATTCGGGTATTGAGGTGGCACTTAATGCTATTCCAATAAAACACCGGAGTGGATTTATGTGGAGTACCTATATGACTTTTGCTGCGAATAGGAATAAAATTGTTTCCTTGCCTGACAGTTCTATTATTCTAAGGACCGGCCCGATTGCCGGGGGACAGATTGTAGCAAAGGTTGGTGGAAGTATGGGTGACCTTTACGGAAGAGGATACGTGCGTTCGCCAGATGGGCAGATCGTATATGACCCGGTAACAGGTAATGCAAAGATTACTTCTGATGTAGTTTATATTGGAAATACGACACCTAAATTTAAATTTAGTTTTGGTAATAATTTTAATTACAAAAGATTTAGTTTAAATGTGCTATTTGATGCACAGGTAGGTGCAGTAGGGCATTCTTTGCTAAACTATAAAATGGTGGAGCAAGGCAAATTAGCCAGTACTCTTCCTGGTAGGTATAGTGGTATTATTGGTAAAGGAGTAATTCAGAATCCTGATGGGACTTATCGGCCAAATGATGTAATTGCTTATGATATTGATGATTATTATCGTTCGCACATGGGGTCAGAGAATGCAGAGGGTAGCACTTTCAGTACAGATTTTATTAAATTCAGAGAAGCCAGCCTTAACTACTCATTTCATCCGAAATGGTTAGTAAATACAGGATTATCCTCGGTAACATTGGGTATTTATGGTCGTAACCTATTTATTTGGTCGCCATGGCCGATGTTTGATCCGGAGTTTGGTACCCTTAGCGGATCAGATATTGTGACGGGTTTTGAGATTGGGCAATTTCCATCAACCAGAACTTTTGGATTTAATTTAGTTGTTGGAATTTAATTATTAAAAAATGAAAAATATCATATATAAAGTTTTTGGAGGTTTGTTGTTGTTATCGACTATTACCCTTTCGTCATGCGATAAAGACTTTGAAGGGATAAATACAGATCCTATTAACATTATCAATACTATACCTGAAAAGCTTCTTGCACCGTCACTTGTGAATACTTTGAGCGCAAACATGATACGCAATCGTAATTTTAATAACGAGTTAATGCAGGTGACTGTGAGCATAAGTGATGGGGATGCTACCGTAATGCGGTATGAAYTTGGACGTACCTGGTCTGACTACCTATGGAATAGCTGGTACATACAGATAAACAACTTTAAAGACATATACAATCTGGCAGGCGAACCTGAGAATTTAAATCCATCATATCAGGGTATCTCACTTATTTGTCAGGTATGGGTATTTTCAATGCTTACAGATACTTATGGCGATGTACCTTATGCACAAGCAGGAGAAGGAAGAAATGGTATTGTTGAACCTGCTTTTGATAAGCAAAAGGATATTTACCTAGATCTGTTTAAGAAACTTGAGGAGGCTAACATTTTGCTTGCTAAAAACACTTCAATTGAAAATTTAAGTGATCCGGTATATAACGGAAACATAGACAAATGGCGCAAGTTTGGAAATTCACTATATCTAAGACTTTTGCTCCGTGTTTCGGGAAAAGCTGATGTTGCGCCTACTAGTATAGCTAAGATAAAGGAGATTGTAGATACTAACGCAGCTAAATACCCAATTATGAGTAATAATAACGAGTCTGCGGTATTAAAATGGACAGGAGAAGCGGGAGTAGGTGCTTATGTAAACCCTTATGTAAACGGCATTAGGGTTCAAGATTTCAGAACCCCTGCTATGTGCAGCTTCTTTATTAACAGGCTTCGTGATTGGCAGGATCCACGTGTTGATATTTCTACGTATGGTGATAACAGTGTTTGCCGTTTGGGTATTAACCCTACAGGGTCTGGTATGTCGGGTGTACCAAGTGGTTATTCTATAGGTGCCGGGGCTGTTAAACGCTCGTATTTTTACTCGAGCGATCAAGAAGTAGGCGGTAAGGCTGCAGGGGCAAGGTCGTTGCAACAATCGCCATTAGCGGGAATAATAATGAACTATGCTGAATTGCAATTTATCTTATCAGAAGCGGCATTGAAAGGATGGGTCAGCGGATCTGCGGAGACCTATTATAATAAAGGAATAGCTAATGCAATTAATTATTGGGTACCTACATTCGTCGCAGATCCATCGACAGCTGTTTTTAAAAAATATGTAACTGAGGCGGATATAGACTGGAATGCCGGCCTATCGGAAGATGAAAAAATGGAGCAGATCCATATCCAAAAATATTATGCTTTGTTTTTGGTAGATATGCAACAATGGTTTGAATATCGTCGTACAGGTCATCCGGTATTACCTAAAGGACCAGGATTGAAAAATGGAGGTGTAATGCCAGCCAGAATGACTTATCCGGTGTATGTGCAATCGGCTAATCCAACCAATTATCAGGCTGCCGTGGCTGCACAAGGACAAGACGAAATATTTACTAATGTATGGTGGCAAAAACCATAGACCAGCTAAAAATCGAAGATACTCACATGAAGAAAATAATATTTAACAGCATCATTTTACTCGCGGTAACCCTGGGCTGGTTAGCATGCAAAAAAGAGAATTATCCGGGCGGAACAGTTAGTTCTTACCTTCCTATATATGATCTTAGAAATCTATATAAGGGAGTAGATCTTACCCTTAATGCAGATAATATGTTTGGATCAACAAGTGTAGAAKGGATTGTGATTTCGGATCACTCCGGACATAACCTACCTTCGGGGCTTTTAGTGATAGAACAATACAGACGCCTAGGCTTGGTACGAGGTATTTCTATACCCATAGGAGCAGCAGCTGCAGAGTATGCACCTGGAGATTCGGTCCAGATAAATATTGCTGGTAGTGTGCTTAAACGCTTAGATGGTATATTGCAAATTACCGGGGTGAGTTCTAGTGCGATAACGAAAATTGCAACTGGTAGGCCAATTCCAAAAAACAGAGTAGCGAGTAGCAAAATCAAAGAAAATCCAAATGATTATGAAAGTACATTTGTAGCTATTGTAAAGGCAAGTTTTGACCCGGCAGTAGAAAGCACTGCAACATATGCTGGGGATAAACCTATTAATGATGGCTTTGATAACATTACCTTGCATACCGAGGCTACGGCGACATTTGCCAATGCAGGGAATCTTAATTTTAATGCAGTTTATTACGGTATTGTTTTCAATAAACAAGATGTGAATGGAAAACTTACTCCTGAGCATCGGATACGTACCTTAAAAGATGTTAAAGCATTAAGTTCAGTGCCAGAGGTTGCACCGGTGATTATTACCGGTTACATGGCCGATGTTAAAGGTGGAGATGGAAATTATGAATATATGCAATTTAAGGCGACTAAATTTATTGATTTTTCAGTAACACCTTATTCTGTAGTTGTTACGAATAATGCCGGTGCAACGAACCCAACAGGCTTCCCAACTTTAGGCTGGGCAACTGGTAGTCGCGCTACAACTGGAAATTCAAGAACATTTAAATTCAACCTAACCTCAGGAACTGTAAACAAGGGAGAGTTTTTTTATGTAGGCGGTGCCGGCAAAATGATCAATGGATCGGGGTCTACATCTATGAGCAGTAGTAAGTGGATCCGGGCGTTTGATTATACAAAAAGTGATGGTGATGGTTTCGGACTAAAAACCACTGGTTTATTTGCTAATAGTGGCAATGCCTCAGGCTTTGCTATTTTTGAAGGTACAGAAATCGACGTGAATACAGATCCTGTAGATGTTGTGTTTATTGGTTCAGGAGGGAGTTTATACAATGCAGAAACCGGTTTGGGCTATCGTGTAGCCAATACTGACCTATATGATAAGGTAGATGTTTTGTCAGATAATCTGAAACCTACTCCTTTTTACCTCAGTGGCACAAACACGATGAATTTTATTTATACTGAAGCCGATAAGGGTTACTTTAATAAGTTAGGGGGTATCTATGATGTTGCATTAGGAAAATGGATGAAAGCAAGACGTCAGGTTGCAATAGAATTAACTAAAACTTCAGCACTTAGTGAAATTGAAGGAGTGTTTCCAGGACCCTCGGAAGAAAATCCTGAAGGTTATCCATCTACAGTAATCAAATAAATAGCCAATTGAATTATAATGATTGAAATAGAAGATGAATAGAAGATCCTTTATACAAAGCTTTGGCTTAATTACGGGCTGTGCCTTTATTACACTAAAATCAAGCGCTTTTGATAATTTAAAGCGAAATAAAACTATAAGCGGCAAAGTAAGTTCGGGAAAGAAGGGAATTGCTAATGTTGCTGTTTCTGATGGATTTTCGGTGGTGCTTACAGATTCAAGTGGAAATTATTCGATTACACCTCATGAAAGAGCCAGCAGTATCTTTATGAGTACCCCTTCAGGATATGAATTTAAAACTGATTATAATGTTGCCAGACAATATGAGAAGTTGGGCAGCAAAAATGAATATGATTTCGTGTTGCAACCGCTAAAGGTAAAAGATGATAAACATACTTTTATCATTTGGGCAGATCCTCAGGTTAAGAATAAAAAGGATGTGGCGCAGATGATGAACACTACTGTGCCTGATGTTCAGCAGCTGATTGCGTCTTTTCCAAAAGATACCCTAGTTCATGGCATCGGTGTAGGTGATCTGGTATGGGACGATCTTACACTGTTCAAAAATTATAATGAAGCGGTGAGCCAGATGAACATTCCGTTTTTTCAGGCACTAGGAAACCATGATATGGATTACCGTATGGGAGGAGATGAAACTTCGGATAAAACCTTCAAGGAAATGTATGGGCCAACCTATTATTCATTTAATCGGGGACAGGCACATTACGTTGTACTGGACGATGTGCGTTATCTGGGCAATGAGAGGGAATACGATGGTTTCATAACAGAAGATCAGCTCAACTGGTTAGAGAAAGATCTTAAACAGGTATCTAAAGACAGTTTGTTAATTATCAACCTCCATATACCGGTTTATAACCAAGTGAAAAATAATACTGATTTTTATGCTCTTTTAAAAGAATATGATAATGTACACATTATGTCTGGGCACACCCATGTGAATGCTAATAACATTTCCAATGGCATCTTTGAACATAATCATGGAGCGGTATGCGGAGCATGGTGGACTGGCCCGATCTGTGGAGACGGAACACCCAGGGGGTATGGGGTATACAATGTTGAAGGGAATCAGTTAAAGTGGTATTATAAAGCTACCGGAGAAGATAGAAACGAACAAATGCGATTGTATGTGGATAAACTTACAGATCAGATGCGATTGATTGTGAATGTGTGGAATTGGGATCCTCAATGGACTGTAAGTTATTATCTTGATGGAGAGACTCTAGGCTTAATGGAGCATCAATTGGGCCTTGATCCTATGGCAATTGAACTTTACAAGGGACCTGAATTGCCGAATCCGAGAAAGTTTGTTGAACCAAACCAGACTGATCACTTATTTGTTGCTCATTTTAAACCATCTGTAAAAAGGGTTAGAGTGGTAGTTAAGGATCGTTTTGGAACTGAGTATAAGAAAGAAATAACTGTTTAAGGTATACTTACTATAGGATAATATCGTCATTCTGAATTTGCTTCGGAATGACGATTCCCACTTATTTAAAACTAAAGGTTACGATATAGCCACATTAAAGTATGCTATAGATATGCTGCAGACACTTTCCGTGTAAATAAGCAGGAAGATTTATTAATGTATTTGTTTTCAGCATAAGTTTCTTTTCCCAATTTGCGAAGTGTCTTGTAATGGGATACCAATGCTGCGCCAAAAGTGGAACTTTCGATGTAAGGTAATCCAAATTCTGCTGCGGTTTCCTTAACAATCCCACCAATGGCAGGATAATGTATATGGCATACTTTAGGAAAAAGATGGTGTTCTATTTGTCTATTTAATCMTCCGCATAGAAAGCTAGTTAATTTACTGTCTGTTGCAAAGTTGGCTGTTGTTCTCATTTGATGCTCAGCCCAGGCCTCTTCAATATTGCCATGGGTATCCGGATTTGGAAAGCTTGTGCCTTCAACCACATGCGCTAATTGAAAAACAAGGCCTAATACAAGTCCCTGTGAAAATTGCATTGCTAAAAACCCAATTAGAAATTGCCACCAGGTGACGTCAAGTATTATTAACGGTAGGACTATAAATAGGAAATAATAGATTCCTTTGTAAAAAAAAAGCTTAAAATATTCAATTTTTGGGTGTGTTAAAACATGCTCACCTATTTTCTTTTGAAAGAATTTTTTATAGTCCTTTCTAAATACCCAAGATAGCATAGCAAAGCTGTAAAGTACAAATGCATAAAAATGTTGATAACGCTGAACTCTATTAACAGTTTCAGCATCTGAAAAACGAATTAGACCTGGCGCCACATCAATATCTTCATCATGTCCTGCAATATTGGTATAGGTATGATGTACAATATTGTGGCATATATTCCAAACATATGGGCTTGCACCAATTAGATTAAAAACAAAACTGAAGATTTTATTAACTGCCAAGTGAGGTGAAAGTGCCTTGTGGATGGCATCATGACAAACATTAAACCCGACAAAAGCACCAAACATACCTAAAATAATAGCTAGTAAAAGCATAATAGGGAGGCTTAAACTAGCGGTAAGAATTAATAAATAAGTACCTACAAGACCTGTAAGAAAAAAATAAGCCTTAAACCACATTTGTCCATTTGCATAGGTAGAAACATTGTTTTCAGTAAAGTAAGCATCAACTCTTGAACGTACAGTTGCATAAAATGCAGATTTATTGGCATTAGTAAACTTGACCTTTTTCGTCATGAATTGTTCTCCCTCTTCTTAATATTGTCTATATCCCTATGATATTCAGCTAATGTACCATAAATATGCAGACATGGTGTAAACGTTATATTATTTAATTACGTTAATACTATGAGTTTAGATTTTCATCTATATTTACCGTGAATTAGTGATTCTATATAAATCATTAAAATTGGATGGATAACGTTAATATAAAGCAATTAGCTAAGGCACTAAATTTATCAACTTCAACAGTTTCAAGAGCTTTTAGAGATAATAGCGATATTAGTAAAGAGACGAAAGAGCGGATATTAACGATGGCAAAGGAGCTAAATTATCAGCCTAATCACCATGCCAGCAATTTAAGAGAGCAGCGAAGCAGAACTATTGCAGTAATTGTTCCTGAGATGGCAAATAACTTTTTCTCTCAGGCTATACATGGAATAGAGCGTGTAGCAAGAGAAAAGGGCTACCACATTCTGATCTATGCTACAGATGACGATTACCAAAAAGAAGTATCTTTTATCAGACATTTACATAATGGGAGGGCAGATGGAATTATAATGTCTGTTTCAGGTGAGGCTAATGACCATAATTATTTAAATGAGCTTACGCAAAAACGTTTACCTCTTGTTTTCTTTGATCGTGTTTACGAAGATATTATTACACCCAGAGTAATTACTAATGATTATGACAGTAGTTTTTCTGCTACCCAACATTTGATTAAGCAAGGATGTACCCGTATAGCTTATCTGGTTATCAATAAAAACCTTTCTATAGGTAAATTTAGGATGCAGGGATATATAGATGCATTAGTAAAATATAAGATACCTTACGATGAAGACCTTATAATTGATTGTACAAACAGCTACCCAAAAAATAATGTGATTTTGAAAAAGGTACTTACACAGTTAAAACCCGACGGTGTTTTTACTTCCGTTGAGCGCCTTGCATTTGCAACCTATTACGCTTGTTATGATTTAAAAATTTCTGTTCCTGAGGAGCTCAAAGTAATAGGCTTTTCTAGTTTGGAGATTGCTCCTTTATTGAACCCTTCATTAACAACAGTTACACAGCCGGCTACAAAAATTGGTGTCGAAGCAGCCTTGCTTTTGTTTAAAATGCTAGAAGATCCATCCTCGGTAAATCCAAATGAAAAGATCGTCCTTAATTCAAAACTAATCAAGAGAAGATCGACCGAAATCTGAGGTAAAACCTGAATAAAAAGAGTAACGATCCAGCATCCAAAAAACGATACTTTTTAACGAAAAAACAGAGCTGCTTTTTATGGTCTATTTTGCTTTTTTTTTTCAAAAAAAAATGGCGATTTTCTGATTTCACGCAGAATTTCATTCCAAATCATAAGGAGCGGCAGTAAAATATGTTGAAAATTTCGGGAACGTTCCCGGTAACGTTCCCGAAGAAATGATCAAAAATATGTAAGTGTAAAATATACACTAAATAGCTTTATTTTAATTTGTAAATTATTTATAATCAAATAATTATTAATTTTTTAGGTTGTTTTATGGAAAATTAGCTTGCAAATTTATAAAGCTATTTTTATTGTTTTGAAGTATAAAATATGGTGTTAAAAAAAAATATGATATAAAATTTTGATTTGTCAAGTGCGCTTGTAAATTTACCATAACTGTTACATACTGTTAACATTAACCAAATATTACACTAAAAAACGAGCCCAAATATGAAAGTATTTTACCTTACGAAGCACTGTCTTCTGGTGCTTTTAACACTAGCTGTTTTTGCAGCAAATGCACAAACCAGTTCACTAACTGGAAAAGTGCTCGATGAAACTGGATTGCCTTTGCCAGGAGCATCAATACAGATCAAAAGTTTAAATAAAAGTACCACTACTCCGGCCACTGGAATTTTTCAGCTAGGTGGGCTAAAGAATGGTGTTGTAATTGTTACTGTTACCTACATAGGTTATGAGACCCTTAATCAGCAGGTTACTATCAGCGGAAACACGAATGTAGATTTTAATTTAAAGCCAGACGCTCAAAATCTTAGCGAAGTGGTTGTAATCGGTTATGGTACTTCGGAGAAGAAGAACCTAACAGGATCAATTACCACTGTTAGTGCCAAAGATTTCCAGAAAGGAGCAATTACTACCCCAGAGCAGTTAATCCAAGGCAAGGTTTCGGGTGTAAACATTACCTCAAATGGTGGGGCACCCGGTGCTGGAAGTGTTATTAGGATTAGAGGGGGGGCATCTCTTAATGCAAGTAATGACCCCCTTATTGTAATTGATGGGGTGCCATTAAGTGGTAATACTATTGGTAATGCTCCAAGTCCACTTGCGTTAATAAACCCAAATGAGATTGAAAGCTTTACTGTACTAAAAGATGCAAATGCAACGGCAATTTATGGATCAAGGGCTTCTAATGGAGTAGTTTTGATCACTACTAAAAAGGGTTCTGCAGGTACGCCGGTAATTAATTTCAGCACAAATAATTCATATGCAACTATTGCAAAAAAAGTAGGAGTACTTTCTGCCGATCAGATAAGAACAGTTGTTAATGATAATCCAGATGTTAAATATGATGACAATCCTGATCATACATTTAAAGCTTTGCTAGGGAATTCCAATACGGATTGGCAAGATGAAATCTATAATAATTCATTCACAACAGATAATAATTTAAGTCTTTCTGGAGCTTTCCATGGAGTGCCATATAGGGTTTCTGGGGGCTATTTAGACCAAAAAGGATTGCTAATAACAGACAGATTAAAACGCGCTACTGGTGGGTTCGGAATTTCACCAAAGTTATTTGGTGACCACCTGAAAATTGACCTGAATTTAAAAGGATCATTAACAGAAGCTCATTTTGCAAATCAGGATGCGATACAAAATGCTATCCAATTTGATCCTACCCAATCAGTTTATGCAGAGAATAAGTACGGTAACTATTTTGAATGGATTCAGGGGGATGTTCCTAATCCGAATGCGCCAAGAAATCCAGTTGGATTGATCAGATTAAAAGATAATAACGGAAAAACTGAGAGAAGCTTTGGTAACGCGCAATTTGATTACTCTTTTCATTTTTTACCTGAATTACACGCTAACCTTAATTTAGGCTATGATGTTTCAAAAGGTTATGGAACCGTTCGTGTGCCAATATATGCAGCTCAGAGTGCAGCCACACAAGGCTCATTTACACGATCAGTAGGCACTCAAAGAAATAAAGTTTCGGAGTTCTATTTAAATTATGCCAAATATGTCGAAAGTATTAAAAGCAAGTTCGATGTAACTGCAGGTTATGGATATTATGACAACTCATCTACTACATATAACTTTGCTAGTTACAAAGGTACCGGAGAAGTTATATCAACGCCAACTTTCCCGTTTGCAGTAGAGCGTGAAAAATTGCTTTCATATTATGGCAGGTTTGTATACACCCTTGCAGATAAATATATTCTATCAGCAACTATGCGTGCCGATGGTTCCTCGAGATTTGCAGAAGAAAATCGCTGGGGTTATTTCCCTTCTGTAGGTTTTACCTGGAGAATAATTGGCGAGGATTTTCTTAAAGACAGTAAAGTTTTGTCTGACTTGAAATTGAGATTAAGTTATGGAGAAACCGGAAATAAAGATGGAATTGGTAACTATAATTATTTGTCAAAGTACTATTCAAATACCGGGCAAGGACAATACCAGATTGGAGATACTCTTTACGACTATTATACACCAGCAGCTTACGATCCTGATTTAAGATGGGAAACCACTACAACCTATAACGCTGGTTTAGACTACGGTTTCTTTGATGGACGCATTTATGGTGGGATTGATGTTTATTATAAAAAAACAAAAGATCTATTATCGACTGTTGATATTCCTTCTGGAACCAATTTTAACAACAGGTTGTTAACCAATGTTGGTAATATGGATGTAAGAGGAGCAGAGGTTAATTTGAACTTTTCGGTAATCAAAGGTGAAAATGCCAACTGGGATTTTGGAGTAAATGCTGCCTACAATAAAAGAAAGGTAACCAATCTTTCTCTAAACCCTGACCCTAAGTTTATAATTGATGCGGGTGGTATCACAGGTGGTACAGGAATAAACCTAAAATACAATGCAATCAACCAGATTCCGGGTTCTTTTTATGTGTATAAACAAGTTTACGACTCAAATGATAAACCACTGGAGGGTGTTTATGCAGATTTAAATGGAGATGGTATTATTAATACGGGTGACCAGTATTTCTACAAAGCACCTGATCCTAAATTCACATTTGGTTTTAATACTTCTTTCAATTACAAAAAATGGACTTTAAGCACAGTTCTAAGAGCTAATCTAGGCAATTACATCTATGATAATGTTTCTTCAAATTTTGGTGTTAAAAGAAATATCCTAAGCCCTACAGGTTTGATAAACAATGCCACTACCGATATCTATAATACAAACTTTACTAATAACCAGTACCTAAGTGATTATTATATAAAAAATGCATCTTTTTTAAAGATGGATAATGCCGGGATTGCTTTCGACGCAGGAAGAATATCCAAAAGTAATAATATGACTTTGCGTATATCGGCTAATTGTCAGAACGTATTCGTAGTTACAAAGTATAAAGGCCTGGATCCGGAATCAATTCTAGGGATTGATTATAACCTGTATCCACGACCAAGAACATATACTTTAGGTTTTAATGTTGGTTTTTAATTAGAGAAATAGAATGAAAAATTTATATAAAGTATTAGCAGTTTCAACCATTGTATGGCTGTCTGTTTCTTCATGTAAGAAGAGTGATTTGAACTTAACACCCACCAATGATCAAATAGCGTCCAGCGTTTATTCAACACCGGCAGGTTATAAGCAAGAATTGGTGAAATTGTATGCAAGCTATGCCTTAACCCATTCAAGTGGCGCAACTGCTGAAAGTGATATAGGTGGCCTGAATCCTGGTTTTACCGATTTTTTAAGATTGTTCTGGATGTCGCAAGAGCTAACTTCAGATGAAGCAATTTGTTCTTGGAATGATACTGGAATTCCTGATTTGAATCAGATGACCTGGACTTCAGAAACTACATTTTTAAGAGGGTTATATTCACGCAGTATTTATCAGATTACTGTTTGTAATGAATTCCTTCGTGAAAGTACACCAGAGAAACTTTCATCAAGAGGGATTTCAGGGGCTGATGCTACGGCTATTCAGAAATACCGCGCCGAAGCCCGATTCTTAAGAGCATTTCAGTATTGGGTATTATTAGATGGTTTTGGGAATCCTCCGTTTATAACTGAAAACGATGTTATTGGTAAAGTTCCGCCTAAACAAATCAAGCGTACAGACTTGTTTAATTATGTTGAATCAGAACTAAAAGCAATTGAATCTGATCTTGCTGATGCCCAAACGAATGAATACGGCAGAGCTGATAAAGGTGCTGATTGGGCCCTATTGGCAAGGCTATATCTAAATGCAGAAATATACACCGGCACGGCAAAATACACAGAAGCAATTACCTATTCGAGTAAAGTTATTAATGGCGGTTATTCTCTTGCCAGTACTTATAAAAACCTATTTCTAACAGATAATAACGTTACAAGTAAAAATGAATTAATTCTAACCATTAATTATGATGGCATTCATACTCAGAATGATGGAGGAACAACATATCTTATCAACGCAGCTATCAATGGAGATATGAATCCGGCTTCTTTTGGTGTGCCAACCGGTGGGTGGGCGGGCAACCGTACTAAGAACCCCCTTCCTCTGATTTTTGGAGATTACAGCGGTAACACTGATAAAAGAGCGATGTTCTTTGGAACAAAGCTTGCCAACGATGAAATGGGTGTTTTCTCTGATGGTTTAAGAGTTACTAAATTTAGAAATGTAAACTCAGCAGGGGTTCCAGCTCCTTCGATTGAGGGCAAGTTTTCTTCTCTTGATTTTCCATTATTCCGCCTGGCTGAACAATATTTGATTTATAGCGAAGCTGTTACCAGAGGAGGCTCTGGCGGTAATGCAGCTCAGGCCCTTACTTATGTAAATAACCTACGTGAACGTGCTTATGGTAACACTTCCGGAAATGTGGCCTCTCTATCAATTCCTTTTTTCTTGGATGAAAGAGCCAGGGAGTTGTATTGGGAAGGTTTTCGTCGAACAGATTTAATCCGTTATGGTAAATATACAAATGCTTCGTATGTATGGCCATTTAAAGGTGGTGCTAAAGCTGGTACCGGAGTATCTGATACAAGGAATTTGTTCCCGATACCATCTGCAGATCTTATTGCTAATACAAATTTAGTCCAAAACGCAGGTTATTAATTTAACATAAAGAAGAATTATTGAGATGAAATCACTAATCATAAAATCCATTGCTTTAGGTTTAATAACCATAGGGCTTTGGTCTTGTAAAAAAGAGGAAACAAAGGTAGTTGCCTCCTCGGGTACCCCGGGAACTTTAAAGTCATCTGTATCTACATTGGTATTGGATAAGGCTAAGCTAAATACCGATGTAATTACACTTGATTTAACTAATGCATCATTCGGATATCAGGCTGGTATTACAAATGTGCTTCAATTGGCAGTTAAAGGGACGGACTTTAAAACACCTAAAGAAGTTGCCTTAGAAGCAAATGCACTCTCTAAAGTATTTAAGGGTGTTGATTTTAATAATTTGTTGCTGGCACTGAATTTATCATTTACTGAAAATTCAGAAATAGAAATGAGGATTAAGTCGTCAATTTCCAGTGCTGTAGCGCCGGTTTACAGTAATGCATTAACACTTAGTGCACGACCGTTCCCGTTAACTACATGGATTTATGTTCCTGGTGCATATCAGGGCTGGAATCCACAAACAGCAGACAGCCTAATTTCTCCTACAGGGAATGGTGAATTTAAGGGCGTAATTGGATTTACTCCGGGTAATCTTGAATTTAAAATTACGCCAGCTAAAAAATGGGATATTGCTTATGGAGATGCGGGGGGTGGTAAAATAAGTCCGACTGCAGGTGATAATTTTAAAGCTCCTGCTGCAGGTGCATTTCAGCTTTTTGTTGATTTAAACAAAAATCAAATAGAAATTACTCCAATAGTGTTTGCACTTATTGGAGATGCAACACCAAAAGGATGGGATGGAGATACAGATATGGCCTATGCC
>NZ_JBFTIZ010000070.1:0-71248 GCF_056395165.1 Pedobacter sp. 10L46_2 | reverse complement strand
GTCTTCTAACAAATAAAGTATGGAGTTGTCAGCAGGGTCAGAATCTCCTTCAAAGCGATAGGTTTTAATTATGGTAAGGTCTTCGGGGTTATAAATTTTATTAATGCCCACTCCTTGCATTTTACCATGATCTGTCATCTTTATTTCGTTATCCAGGCCTTTAAGTCTTAATTTTTCTAAAACCTGACTAAGTGTATTCATTTCTATTGGATGTTCCATAATAGGTCTTGTTTTTTGTAAGTAAAACAACAGCTTTTAGAAATGGTTTTCTTTTTTGTTGAAAGGGTATTATTCGATGTGCTATAATGTAAAAAGGCTAACCATAATTCATGGTCAGCCTTTTTGAATTTTAAATATTCCTTAAGCTTATAATGAAAAAGCAGCTTTTACTTTATCTACAAAGTCCAGTTTCTCCCAGGTAAACAATTCAACTGTAACTGTTTTTTCTTCGCCTCCGGGGCTTTTGAAAGTTTTGGTCACTGTTTCAGGTTTACGACCCATATGACCATATGCTGCAGTTTCACTATAAATTGGATTCCTTAGCTTTAAGCGCTGCTCAATAAAGTACGGGCGCATATCAAATAGGTCTTCAACAATCCTGGCAATTTCGCCATCTGTTTTATTTACTTTGCTTGTTCCGTAAGTGTTAATATAAATGCCCATTGGTTTTGCAACCCCAATAGCATAACTTACCTGAACTAAAATTTCTTCAGCTACACCAGCAGCAACAAGGTTTTTCGCAATATGACGAGTTGCATATGCCGCACTTCTATCTACTTTGCTTGGATCTTTTCCTGAGAATGCACCACCACCATGAGCTCCTTTTCCTCCATAGGTATCCACAATGATTTTACGGCCTGTTAAACCCGTATCGCCATGAGGACCTCCGATAACAAATTTTCCTGTAGGATTGATGTGATACTCTATCTTATCGTTAAACAGATGAGCATATTGCGGGTATTTTGCAATAATTCTTGGAATAAGAATGTCCACAAGGTCCTTTTTGATTTTGGCTAACATAGTAGCCTCTTCATCAAAATCATCATGCTGGGTGGATATTACAATAGCATCAATACGAACTGGTTTGTTGTTGTCTGAATATTCCAGCGTTACTTGTGATTTAGCATCAGGACGCAAATAAGTAATTTCATTGTTTTCTCTTCTTAAGAGCGCTAATTCCTGTAAAAGTGTATGTGAAAGATCTAATGCCAAAGGCATGTAGTTTTCAGTTTCGTTGGTTGCATAGCCAAACATCATTCCCTGATCACCGGCGCCTTGTTCCTCTTTACTGGCTCTGTCTACACCTTGGTTTATATCTTGGGACTGTTCGTGGATTGCGGAAAGAATGCCACATGAGTTGGCTTCAAACATGTACTCACTTTTTGTATAACCAATTTTTCTGATTACATCACGAGCAATTTGCTGCACATCCAGGTAAGTTTGTGATTTTACCTCGCCAGCTAAAATAACCTGACCTGTGGTAACCAAAGTTTCACAAGCAACTTTTGACTCTGAATCGAATGCCAAAAAATTATCAATAAGTGCGTCTGAGATTTGATCTGCTACTTTATCCGGATGACCTTCAGAAACTGATTCGGATGTAAATAAATACGACATTTTAAATAATTAAAAATTTAATTTAAACAATTATATAAAATGGAATCAGACCCTGCGTAGCAGGCAGTAAAATGAAGTGTATGATAAGGTTAGCACTTTTTTTTACGTGGTTGCAATCCCGCTATTCTTAAATAGCATCGCAAATCAGTCCACTTTAATGCTGCAAAATTAGCATATATATTTAAATAGTCAAAAAATATCAATTATTTTGTACTATCATTAATCAAAAGGTTTTGTCGAAATCAAACATTCTATTTATTATTAATCCCATATCAGGAGGGAAGGATAAGTTAAAGATACCTGCATTGATAGATGCACACCTGGACCGCTCTAAGTTTAGCCCGAATTTTAGCTTTACGGAATATGTTGGCCATGCCTCGGAAATAGCTGAGGAAGCTGCAAATAAGAATTTTGATGTAATTGTGGCCGTTGGAGGCGATGGTACCATAAATGAAATTGCAACTAAGGTCATGCAACAGAATAAAGTGCTGGGTATTATTCCTTTTGGCTCTGGAAACGGGCTGGCAAGGTTCTTGAAAATACCCATGAATACTGTTGCTGCAATCAAGGTGATTAATAAGCTTAACGTTGAACTCATCGATACTGCCAGATTTAATGATAAATCCTTTTTCAATATGGCGGGGATGGGCTTTGATGCACATATCAGCTCTGTTTTTGCCGGAAATAAATCAAGGGGATTAACGGGCTACCTCAAATTAGGATTAACAGAAGTGTTAAACTATAAGCCTCAAATCTATCGGCTGAATATAGATGGAGTAGATTATGAGCGTAAGGCATTTGTGATCAGCATAGCCAATTCTTCTCAATATGGCAACAATGCACACATCGCCCCCAAGGCATCGGTAGTAGACGGACTTCTTGATGTTTGTGTGGTTAAAGAATTTCCAATGTACAAATTACCGCTACTGGCATATGAAATGTTAAGTGCAAGAACTGATCGCTCCAAAATTGTTGAAATTATAAAAGGTAAAAATATAAAGATCAGCCGCAGTCAGGACGATGCAATACATATTGATGGAGAACCCTTTTTCATGGGAAAGGAAATAGAAGTGTCTATTGTGCCGTTATCGTTAAATATAATTACTCCTAGTTATGAAGTCTAAAAAGAAAACGCTAAGTGATCTTGGAGGAATAATGTATTCCACAGACCCTTCCTTTGTTTATCAGGAAGAAAGCGACGGTTCCAATGAATCAGTACCTAAAAACCAACAGGACCTAAGAGTTACATTGGATCGAAAGAACAGAGGTGGAAAAGCAGTTACCTTAGTCACAGGATTTAGAGAAAGTGATGAAGAACTGGAAAATTTGGCCAAAATGCTGAAAACGAAATGTGGCGTAGGAGGGGGAGCAAAAGATGGCGAGATCATCATCCAGGGAGATTTTAGAGATAAAGTGCTTTCACTCTTGCAAAAGGAGGGTTATAAAGTAAAGAAATCTGGAGGATAAATCGTTGACTTAATTTATTGATTTTCAATATTTTAATTGTAAGTGTATAAGCAACAATAAGTTAAAATTTTCTTTAAAAAAGGTGTTTTTACCTTTTTATCTGTATAACTTTGCCTGACTAACTTATTATTCTTATGAGCAAAGCATTTATGCTTAGGCCTGATTTGAGCTATCTGGATCTGGATTCGGATATGGCTTTATATCAGCTTAACGTAGCACAATTGGTTGAGGAGGCCATAAAAAATGGAGAAGGTTCACTGGCTGATACAGGTGCATTGGCAGTAGATACAGGGAAATTTACGGGCCGTTCTCCAAAAGACAGATTTATCGTTTGTGACGAGCTAACCCGCGATTCGGTCTGGTGGGGTGATATAAATTTCAAATTCGAGCCGGAGAAATTTGATGCGTTATATAAAAAAGTAACAGCTCATCTTAGCAAAAAAAAATATTATGTAAGAGATTCGTTTGCCTGTGCAGATGAGGCTTACAAAACGACCATTAGGGTAGTAAGTGAGACAGCATAGTAGATGGAACGAGACAGCCTAATTTTACGATCCTTAATTTTTCAAAAAAAATAATCCTTATAGGAGGATCGGGATATACAGGAGAAATTAAAAAAGGGATTTTTTCAGTGTTAAACTTTATTCTTCCAGAGCAGAGACGTACATTATCAATGCATTGTTCAGCAAATGTTGGGAAAAAAGGAGATACAGCCATATTTTTTGGCTTATCAGGAACAGGTAAAACCACTCTTTCTGCCGATCCCGAACGTGGACTGATCGGAGATGATGAACATGGCTGGGGAAGTGAATCTGTATTTAATTTTGAAGGGGGCTGTTATGCTAAATGTGTGGATTTGACTATTGAAAAAGAACCACAGATTTTTAATGCCATAAAATTCGGTGCCTTGTTGGAGAATACCAATTACTTTGAGGGCACCCGAACTGTTGACTTTTCCAACATTGATAAAACGGAGAATACCAGGGTCGCCTATCCGATAAATTACATTGATCATGCCATAGTCCCTTCAATTGCTCCTGAACCGAAAAACATTTTCTTTCTTACAGCTGATGCTTTTGGCGTTTTACCACCAATTGCCAAATTAAATATCGGACAAGCGATGTTCCATTTTATATCCGGATACACCGCGAAAGTTGCCGGCACAGAAGCAGGTGTTACTGAGCCCCAGCTAACCTTCTCTGCTTGTTTTGGTAAGGCATTTCTGCCACTTCATCCAACAAGATATGCAGAACTCCTTGGAGAAAAGATGGAAAAGAATAATGTAAATGTATGGCTGGTTAATACTGGCTGGAGCGGAGGAGCTTACGGAGAAGGTAAGCGGATGAAGTTAGCATATACCCGTGCGATGATTTCTGCAGCGTTGAATGGAGCGCTTGAAGATGTTGAATTTACCACTGATCCTGTTTTTGGGTTACGGACTCCTTTGACCTGCCCAAATGTTCCATCAGAAATTTTGAATCCAAGAAATACTTGGGCAAGCAAGCAAAAGTATGATCATAAAGCCAATGAACTTTCTTTGGCCTTCATAAATAATTTCAAGCAATTTGAAGCCTTCGCAAGCGAAGAAATGATTAGTTCACTACCAAAAATAACCGAAAACACAGTTTAAAGCATTTTTTTTGCCTAAAAATTTGCATTTCAGTTTTTTTTTAGTTTTAATTGCGAAAGATTGTCTCCGCAACGAGACAATCTTTTTTAATTATACAGTAATACGTTAGATATAACGGGAGTGCAAACGGGTAAAATTGACGGGACAAAACGAATTAGCAAGCTAACGATTATTTAATTTGGAATTAAAATCAAAGTTATAAATTTGTTACGGCAACAATTGTTTGTAATAGTCGTTGTGTGTATTACGGAATATTTAATCTAATTTTAAAAAACAAAGTACTAAAAACTAAAAAACTAAAAAAAAATGGCAAACGCACCAAAACCAACAACAGTTAAAAAAGAAGGCTCTTCTACAGCTTCAAATTTATTCGCAACTCTTACTATTCCAATTTGTATCATTATTGGTATATGTGTTTACAAATTTATTTTCGGAGATAGAGGGAATTTCATCGATGGGGCTGATCCAGATCTTCACGATACACTTCCAAAAGTAGGTAACTACATGGGTATGGCTTACAAAGGCGGAGTTATCGTACCTGTTCTATTGGGTATGTTTCTTATGGTAATTGTATTCTCTATCGAGCGTCTTATTGTAATTGGTAAAGCAACTGGAAAATCTAGCCTGGATTCATTCGTTAAAAAAATCCAAGGATTTTTAAATTCAAACAACATCGAAGCAGCCTTAACTGAGTGTGATAAACAACAAGGTTCAGTTGCTAACGTAATCAAATCAGGATTGAAAAAATATCGTGAGATGGAAGTTGAAGCAAACATGGATACAGATCAAAAGTGTTTAGCTATCCAGAAAGATATCGAAGAAGCTACTACTTTGGAAATGCCAATGTTAGAGCAAAACTTAACTGTAATTGCTACTTTGGTATCAGTAGGTACATTAACAGGACTATTAGGTACAGTAACAGGTATGATCAAGGCCTTCGGTGGTTTGGCTAACTCTGGTGCTCCGGATCAGGCTGCATTGGCAACTGGTATTTCTGAGGCCCTAATTAACACAGCTACTGGTATCGGTACTTCTACTTTTGCGATTATCATGTATAACATCCTTACTTCTAAAATTGATAAATTAACTTATGCAATTGATGAAGCAGGTTTCAGCATCATTCAAACTTACGCCAGTACACATAAATAAAAAATAATGTATTTTTTTTTACCGGCTTTATGGAAAACCGGAAGAATTAACATCATTAGTAAAAAGTAAGTTTATTTATTAAATATTATGGCAAGAGCAAAGGTTCAAAGAAAGAGTACTTCGATAGATATGACCGCCATGTGCGATGTGTCTTTCCTGCTGCTTACTTTCTTTATATTAACAGCAACAGCGCGCCAGCCGGATCCTTTGGAAGTAACAATTCCAAGTTCTACCTACAAGATTAAAGTTCCAGATTTGGATATGGGGATTTTATCTATTGGTCAGGGTAAGGTGTTCTACGAAATCGTAGGAAAGGACGTAAAAATGGCAACGCTTGATAAAATTGGAGAGCAATACAAAATTCAGTTTACTCCTGAAGAGAGAGAACGTTTCGGTGTTCTTGGATCATTCGGAGTTCCTGTAAGCAGCTTGAAAAAGTTTATCATGATGAACGGTGACGAGAGAGATAAGTTTGCTAAGGCCAACTTGGGTATCCCGGCTGATTCAACAAACAATGAATTGTCTGAATGGTTATTGCAATCCCGTAAGGCGGTTGCAGAGTTACACCAGACTTCAATGAGGATAAGTATCAAGGGAGACGCTGAAGAAAAATATCCAAACATCAAAAAGATTGTTGATATTCTTCAGAAGCAAAAAATTAACAAATTTAGTTTAATTACATCGGCCGAGGGCGATGCTAAATAAAATCATACTATGGCAGAATTAGATACCTCCGGCGGGGGTGGGAAAAAAGGCGGCAAAGTAAGAAGTAAGAAAGCAAATACCAAAGTAGATTTAACTGCCATGGTAGATTTAGCCTTCCTGCTGATCACCTTCTTCATGTTAACCACCTCGTTGTCAAAGCCGATTGCAATGGACATTGCAAAACCTGATCAAGAGGACAATGATGTGAAAAACGAGCTTCGTGCATCTCAGACCATGACAATTCTATTGGGTAAAAACAATAAGGTTGCCTGGTACATGGGAGAAGCAGGAAAGACTCCACCAAATATTGAAAGCTTTGCTGAGGTTAGAAAATCAATATTAAAAAATAAAGACGAGGTAAGTAAAACTACCGGCCGACAAATAGTGATAGTAGTGAAACCAACAGAAGGAGCTACTTATAAGAATTTTGTTGATATAATGGACGAGTTGAATATCGCTAAAATTAAAACTGCTCCGGCTATTGATGATGTAAACATTATCGATAGTGAGAAAGATGCGATGAAACAAGCTGGGATATTATAAATAATTATAAACATAAAAATATTAGGCTATGTTTGGTTCTAAAATAGATTTATTAAAAAGGGATTGGCTTGATGTTGTGTTTGCCAATAAGAACAAAAGCTACGGAGCTTACGAGCTTCGTCAGAGAAGTTCTGCGAATACAACGAAATCATTGCTAATAGCATCAACAGCATTTGTGTTGTTGTTCTTATCCCCTAAAATTATGGAGTTATTCAAAGGAAAAGCTCCAGAAGAGGAAATTGTTAAGCAAACGGAAGTAGTGGTGCAGCCACCTCCTCCTGTAAACCCGGAAACACCTCCACCGCCACCGGTTGAGCCACCGCCGCCAAAACAGGATCAGGTTAAGTTCCCTCCTCCAATTGTAAAACCGGATGAGTTGGTACGTGACGAGGAACCGGTTGAAATTGAAGATTTGAAAAAGGCTGACCCAGGTCAGAAAACCATTGCCGGCGACCCTGATGCGGATATCGTTATTGCAGGTCCGGCAGGTGATGGCCCTAAACAAGCAGCGGTAGTAGAGGATACCAAAGTTTATGACTTTGTGAGTCTTGAAACGCAGCCATCTTTCCCTGGTGGTATGGAGAAATTCTACGCTTATTTGAAAAAAGCGGTAAGATATCCTCCTATGGCTCAGGAGAACAACATTCAAGGTAAAGTGTTTTTATCGTTCGTTGTTGAAAAGGATGGTAGCTTAACCGATATTAAAGTTGATAGAAAACTTGGTGGTGGTACAGATGAGGAAGCTGTTAGGGTGCTAAAAGCAAGTCCGAGATGGATCCCAGGAGTTCAAAATGGTAAAAAGGTGCGTGTGAAATATAACATCCCAATCAGTTTTACCTTATCACAATAGAATACAATGTTTAATTTGAAAACATTTATGCAGAAATCGCCTCAACAGCGATTTCTGTTTATTTTAGGGCTAGTTATGTTTGCCTTTTACCTGGTTCTGGGCCTTACATTAATCGTTTGGAAAGACATGCCGGTAACCATCGAACGGACTTACAGAGTGCTCCTTGGTGTGTTGCTTATCGTTTATGCAGCAATAAGATTTACCCGGGTAATTAATCAAAAAGATAATTAAAGAATGAAGAATCTAAGCTTTGCGTTCATTTTTCTGGTGCTGCTGTCTTGCAAAAATAAAAAGCAGACTGAGGTTGTTGAACAAACACGGACATCAGGATCGGTTAAAATTCTTGTTGACGAATCTTTTTCTTCGATTATCGCTGATCAGATCATGGTATTTAAATCTGATTATAAGCATGCGGAGTTTGCAGTCACTGCCGGTAACGAGAATAAAATAGTGCCTGCTTTTTTAAATGACAGCATTAGAGTAATCATATTATCCCGGATGCTAACACCCCAGGAAGATAAAATATACAGAAACAGAAGCATCGTTCCAAAGACATCCAGGTTTGCCATAGACGGAATTTCATTGCTTACCCAGAAGGACGATCTTGACTCAAATATCACTGTTGAGGAGGTGATAGCGATATTAAAAGGAACTTCAAACAGTGGAAAACAGCTTGTTTTTGACAATGCCTATTCCAGCACGCTCCGGTATTTCAAGGAGCTGGCTCAAATCACGGAACTTCCAAAAAAGGGAGTTTATACTTTGAAGAACAATAATGACGTTATAAAGTACGTTGCTGAAAATAAGAATTTTATAGGAGTAGTCGGTGTAAATTGGTTAATAGCTAATAATTCCGATATGACTCCTTATATTGCAAAGGTGAAAACGATGGGGGTGAAGAATATTAAGGGGAAAAAGGGGGATAATGCATACTATCGTCCCGATCAGGCAAATCTAATTAGTGGTATTTATCCGTTTTTAAGAAATGTTTACATCATAAATTGTGAGGGACGGGATGGTTTAGGCACAGGTTTTGCAAACTGGTTATTAAGCCCGAGAGGTCAGTTGATCGTACTGAAATCTGGACTTGGTCCGCATAAGATGATGTCACGGGATTTTAACTTGAAGAATACAAAGTAAATTTTATATTTGGAAAACGAAAGTAATGGGCAGGGTAAGATGAGTTTGATTTTAGAAATGCCTTTTAAATATTTGAAACTAAAAACAAAATAGCGAACCATGAAAGCTGCAAAGCCGGCTTCATAACAATTAATTGAAAATAGAGGAACTATGAAAATGACAAAGAAAGCAATAACCTTAGGTTTAGGTTTAGTAGTGATGGGTTCTGCCTCTTTTGCTCAGAGCATTACCGATGCAAAGAAGGCGATAGATGCCGAACAGTACCAAAAAGCGACTTCAATGCTTAAAGCGTTGGTGTCGTCACAAAAAGGCAAAGGGGAGAATTACTTTAGTTTAGGTGATGTTTATTTAAGAAGGGATTATATTGATTCTGCTAGAGCTGCCTTTACTCAAGGTGTGACAGCTGATCCAAAAAATCCTTTAAATTATATAGGTTTAGGCCAGGCTGATCTTGCTTCAAATAATGCCGCGTCAGCTAAAACAAATTTTGATAAAGCAATTGAAGTTTCTTCAAAAAAAGACTTTACTCCATATTTGTATATAGGAAAGGCTTATTTGGAAGGTGAGAAACCAGATTTTGCTGCAGCACTACCTAACTTGCAAAAAGCGGAAGAGCTTGATGATAAAGATAAAGAGGCAGAAACATTTGTTGCTTTAGGAGATTACTATGCAGCACAAAGAAAGAACTCAGAGGCGCTTCAAAACTACATGAGGGCTTTGAGTATTAATCCGGCCCTTTACAGATCTACCGTTCAGATTGGAAGAATGTATAAAGAGTCAAGAGCATTCAGTGATGCGGAAGTTGAATTGAAAAATGTAATCGCTGCTGATCCAAATTATGGCCCTGCTTATCGTGAGTTAGCTGAGCTGTATATGCAATGGGGAAATCAGGAGCCTGCAAATTTTGATGCTAAGGCGGCTGAGGCATTAACAAACTACAAGAAATATCTTGATTTGACTGATAAATCATATGATTCAAGATTACGTTATGCAACTTTCTTGTTTTACGCGAAAGACTTTAAAACGCTGGAACAAGAAACTTCAGAACTGGCCTCAGTAAATCCCAACGATCCTAAAAGCTTGATCGTTTCAAGGTTGAGAGGATACTCTGCATATGAAAACAAAAATTATCCTCAGAGTTTACAGTACATGAAAGACTTTTTTGCGAAGGTAAAAGATACTTCACGTATTATCTCTGATGACTATATGTACCTTGGTAAAGCCTTAATGAAGGATTCTACAGATAAGGCTAACGACAGTTTAGGTTTAGTAAATGTGATTAAAGCGGTTAATATGGACTCTACTAAAGTTGAGGCTTTAGCAGAACTTGCAAAATCATATTATGATGCTAAAAACTATCCTAAAGCAATTGCAACATATGATGTGGTTAACCGTTTGAACCCAGAAGGTAAAGGTTCATTGTATAACTATTTTTACCATGCTATTGCCTCTTATGTGTCTTATTATAAGGCTTATACTGCAAAGACCAATCCATCTAAACAAATCTTAGTGAAAGGAGATTCTTCGTTAGCGAAATTGCTGAAGTTAGCTCCATCGACTTATGATGCGATTTTGTATAGAGCTAGAATCAATGACTTCATGGATGATGAAGCAAATCCAACGGGGTTAAAAATACCTTTCTACCAACAGTATTTAGATTCTGTCGAGGCTCATGTTGATAAACAAACTCCGGCAGTAAAAAAGAATATGGTGGAAGCCTATAATCAAATAGCGGGTTTTGCTTCATACAAAGAAGATAAAGTAAAAGCAAAATTATTCTGGGACAAAAGTTTAGCTATTGATCCTGCAAATACCACTGCATTAGAAGGCATTAAATCATTAACAGCTCCAGCACCAAAAGCTGCAGCTAAGCCAAAGAAAAAGTAATAATTTTATAATAAAAGAAAAAGGCGGGGTTGTTATCCCGCCTTTTTCTTTTATTTTTGCCTCATAATTTATATTTAAATGGAAACTCAAAGCGTACCCGTAGATTTTTTACCAATTATATTTCAAGTAGTTGTTGCCTTAGGATTTGTGGTGGTTACTTTAATCGCGACACACTTTTTAGGTCCAAAAAGAAAAACAGCTGATAAGCTGGCAACATTTGAAGCAGGTGTAAAAGTTGTCGGTAATGCGCGTCAGCCATTTTCCATCAAGTATTTTCTAGTGGCTATACTGTTTGTCCTGTTTGATGTGGAGGTGATATTCATGTACCCTTGGGCAGTTAATTTTAGAGCACTTGGAATGTCTGGAATGATAGAGATGTTCATCTTTATGGGAACCTTATTATTAGGCTTTATTTATGTGATAAAAAAGAAAGCATTGGATTGGAATTAGGTTATTTAGATTGTTTCTAAATGCCCTCAACTTAATTCATTTGCTTTTAAAAAATTGTAGATTTGTGGTTCATTCTTTAAAGGAATGAACCTTTTTCGTTTTGTATCATGAGTAACATCAATATAGTAGACGCGCCTCCAGGCATAGAAGGATCTGGTTTTTTTGCTACCTCCTTAGACAAGGTTATCGGCCTGGCCCGTTCCCATTCATTATGGCCCTTACCATTTGCCACTTCTTGCTGTGGTATTGAGTTTATGGCCACCATGGGATCTCATTATGACTTTGGCCGATTCGGATCTGAGCGTTTAAGCTTTTCTCCCCGTCAGGCAGATTTATTAATGGTAATGGGAACCATAGCTAAGAAAATGAGCCCGGTTCTTAAACAGGTATATTTGCAGATGGCTGAACCCCGTTGGGTGATGGCTGTTGGCGCTTGTGCATCCAGTGGAGGTATATTCGATACTTATTCTGTTTTACAGGGAATAGATGAAATTATTCCGGTCGATGTATATGTGCCAGGATGTCCACCAAGACCAGAAGCTATATTGGATGGTTTTGGTAAAATTCAGGAATTGGTTAGGAATGAATCTTCAAGAAGAAGAAATTCAGATCAATATAGAGAAATGTTGGCTTCATACGGAATTGACTAATGGCAGAGGTTACTAATCAGGAATTAATACAACAACTGACTGAAAAGTTCGGTGAAAAAATAGTTGGAATTAATGAGCCTTATGGCTTGCTTACTTTTGAAACCACAAAGGATGTTATTATTAATGTTCTGGCATTTCTTAAACAAAATACGCTAGCTAGCTTTAACTTTCTTACCGATATTACTGCAGTACATTATCCTGAGAAAAAGCATGGCATTGCTGTAGTTTACCATTTACACAGTATGGTGAACAAAATCAGGATTAGGGTTAAGGTTTTCATTGATGAGCATCATCCTGAAATCCCAACCGCTACAACCTTATGGAATGCAGCTAATTGGATGGAAAGAGAAACTTATGACTTGTTTGGAGTAAAGTTTGAAGGCCATCCGGATTTGAGAAGAATATTGAATATGGACGAGCTAGGTGTGCATCCCATGTTAAAACAATATCCTTTGGAAGATCCGAACAGAGTAGATAAAAAAGACGAATACTTTGGTAGATAAGAAAAAATGAATCAACCGGTATATACAGATAACGACCCACAGAATGAATTGGTAACCTTAAATTTAGGTCCAACTCACCCTGCAACACATGGTGTTTTTCAGAATGTAATTCAATTGGATGGTGAGCGCATCGTTAGTGGTGTATCTACTATTGGGTACATTCACCGTGCTTTTGAAAAAATTGCGGAACATCGCCCATTCTATCAAATTACTCCTTTAACAGATCGGTTAAACTACTGCTCTTCTCCCATAAATAATATGGGATGGCACATGACTGTAGAGAAGTTATTGAATATTAAAATGCCAAAGCGTGTGGATTACTTAAGGGTAATTATTATGGAACTGGCACGTATTTCAGATCACATTATCTGTAATACCATTATTGCTCAGGATACAGGCGCAACAACCACATTCTTATATTTATTTCAATTCAGAGAACATATTTATGAGATCTATGAAGAGATTTGTGGTGCAAGATTAACGACCAATATTGGTCGTATTGGAGGCTTCGAAAGAGACTTTAATGAAATTGCCTTTGCCAAAATCAATAAGTTTTTGAAAGAGTTCCCCGTAGCACTAAGAGAATTTGAAAGCTTGCTTAACCGTAACCGTATTTTTATTGACCGTACAGCGAAAGTTGCAGCGGTATCAGCGGAACAGGCACTGGATTATGGATGGACCGGACCGCTGTTGCGTTCAGCTGGAGTTGACTATGACGTTCGCGTGAGTGATCCATATTCGTCATATGAAGATTTTGATTTTGAAGTTCCGGTAGGAACAAGTGGTGATATTTATGACCGTTATCTTGTTCGGAATGAAGAAATGTGGCAAAGTGTTAGGTTAATCGAACAGGCTTTAGAAAAATTAAAGCACGAACCGGCAGGTATTTTCCATGCGGATGTACCTGAATTCTATTTGCCTGCTAAGGAAGAAGTTTATAATAACATGGAAGCTTTAATCTATCATTTTAAAATCGTGATGGGCGAAATTGATGCTCCTAAAGCTGAAGTATATCATTCAGTTGAAGGTGGTAATGGTGAGTTGGGCTTCTATTTAATCAATGATGGAGGAAGAACGCCATATCGTTTACACTTCAGAAGACCTAGTTTTATTAATTACCAAATGTTTGCACCAATGAGTAAAGGCATGCTGCTGTCAGATGCCATTATCAACATGAGTAGTATGAACATTATTGCAGGAGAATTAGATGCTTAAAGTAGAACAACAACAACCTGTAGAGTTTTCATCAGCTTTAAAAGAGAAGTTTGATGAGATAATTAGCAGATACCCGAAGGGTAAACATAAATCTGCTTTATTGCCGATGCTTCATGAGGTTCAGGCTGAATTAGGCTGGTTAAGCCCGGATGCAATGGATAAAGTTGCTGCTTATCTGGATATCCAGAACATTGAGGTATATGAAGTAGCTTCGTTTTACAGCATGTATTTTTTAAAACCTCAGGGTAAGTATGTTCTGGAAGTATGCAGAACCGGCCCTTGTTGTTTAGTGGGTGCTGAGAAGCTGATGAACCATATAGAACAAAATCTAGGCGTTAAAGAAGGGGAGGTTACACCTGATGGCTTGTTTAGCTGGAGAGGTGTAGAGTGTTTAGCTGCCTGTGGATATGGCCCGGTATTACAGATCGGTCCGGAATATACATTTTACGAAAACCTTAATGAACAAAAGGTTGACGAGTTGATACAAGATTTACGCAAGAAATAATGGCCCGTAAACTATTATTAGAACACATAAACGTACCAGGCATCAATACATTTGATGTTTATCGCCAAAAAGGCGGTTATCGTGCCGTAGAAAAGGCCTTAAAAACTTTGACTCCTGATGAAGTAGTGGAAGAAGTTAAGAAGTCTGGATTACGTGGACGTGGCGGTGCAGGATTCCCTACGGGAATGAAATGGAGTTTTTTGGCGAAACCTGAAGGCGTAGCAAGATATTTAGTTTGTAATGCAGACGAGTCTGAGCCAGGAACTTTTAAAGATCGTTATCTGATGACCCATATCCCTCATGCACTTATTGAGGGAATGATCGTTTCAAGTTTTGCGCTGGGTGCTAATACCTCTTACATTTATGTAAGAGGTGAGATGATGCCCCAGATTAGAATACTGGAAAAAGCAATTGCAGAAGCAAAGCATGCTGGGTTTTTAGGAAAGAATATTTTAGGAACCGGCTATGATTTGGAACTATATGTTCAACCAGGTGGCGGTGCATATATTTGTGGAGAAGAAACCGCATTATTGGAGTCTTTAGAAGGTAAAAGAGGAAATCCCAGGATTAAACCTCCTTTTCCTGCAATTGCAGGGCTTTACGGATGTCCAACTGTAGTAAACAATGTGGAGTCTATTGCGGCGACTGTGCCTATCATTAACGATGGTGGTGATGAGTATGCCAAAATAGGAATCGGCAGAAGTACAGGTACTAAACTGATTTCAGCTTCTGGTAACTTAGTGAGACCAGGTGTATATGAAATAGATCTGGGATTGCCTGTAGAAGAGTTTATTTATTCTGATGAATATTGCGGAGGTATCGCAAACGGTAAAAGATTAAAGGCTACTGTAGCCGGGGGATCATCTGTTCCTATCTTACCCGCAAATCTAACCCTGAAGTTAGCGAATGGCGAACCAAGATTAATGAGCTATGAATCGTTGTCAGAAGGTGGTTTTGCTACTGGATCAATGATGGGTTCTGGCGGTTTTATCGCATTTGATGAAGATCAGTGTATTGTTAGAAACACCTGGAACTTCGCTCGTTTTTATCATCATGAAAGCTGTGGACAATGCTCTCCTTGTAGAGAGGGAACAGGATGGATGGAAAAAGTGCTGCACAGAATAGAGTATGGCCATGGTAAAATGAGCGATATTGACCTATTGGTTGATGTTTCTAAAAAGATTGAAGGAAACACAATCTGTCCTTTAGGCGATGCGGCAGCATGGCCGGTTGCAAGTGCAATCAGACATTTCAGAGATGAGTTTGAATGGCATGTTAAAGAGCCAATCAAATGTTTAGATACTAATTATGGTTTGGCAAATTATGCTGAGCCTATTGCGAAAGCAGAAGTTACGACAGGAAATTAACAATCATGAGTGACAAAGTTAAGGTAACCATAGACGGGATAACAGTAGAAGTAGCACCCGGCACAACTATTCTAAATGCTGCAAGGCAAATAGGTGGTGATATAGTGCCTCCTGCAATGTGCTATTATTCCAAATTAGAAGGTAGCGGAGGAAAATGCCGTACTTGTATTGTTAAAGTTAGCAAGGGGTCTGAGAAAGATCCCAGGCCAATGCCAAAGTTGGTAGCATCATGCCGTACAACAGTTATGGATGGCATGGAGGTTCAAAATATCACTTCTCCGGAAGTTATTGAAGCGCGAAGCGGTGTAGTAGAAATGCTACTGATCAACCATCCTTTAGACTGCCCTGTTTGTGATCAGGCAGGAGAATGTGACCTTCAGAATCTTGGATATGAGCACGGTTTGCAGAAAACCAGATATGAATTTGAGCGCAGAACTTTTGAACGTATCGATATTGGAGATAAGATCCAGTTACATATGAACAGATGTATTTTATGCTATCGTTGCGTATTTACTGCCGACCAGATTACAAACAAACGTGTACATGGTATTTTAAATAGAGGTGATCACTCAGAAATTTCTACCTATATACAAACAGCTGTAGATAATGATTTTTCCGGAAACGTGATTGACGTATGCCCTGTTGGAGCATTAACCGATAAAACATTCAGATTTAAAAATCGTGTTTGGTTTACCAAGCCAATTGACGCACACAGAGATTGTCCTACATGCAGTGGTAAAGTTACTTTATGGTATAAGGGAGAAGATGTGCTAAGGGTTACAGCACGTAAAGATATTTATGGTGAGGTGGAAGAATTTATCTGCAATACCTGCCGCTTCGATAAAAAGAAAACGGCTGATTGGGTAATTGAGCATCCCACTCATATTAGCGATACTTCCGTTATTGCTTCTAACCATTATGAAACCTTAAAGCCTTTGCCTGTTATTCAAAACAATCCTCAATTACAACAGGCAAATAAAGTAGAACTAGAAAAAACAACCAAATTCTAATGGATATAGCTTTTGTAATAGAAAAATTTGTACTGGTTGCCATCATATTTGGTATCAGTTTATTGATTGCTATGTACTCTACTTATGCTGAGCGGAAAGTTGCTGCCTTTTTACAGGACAGGCTTGGACCAGACGTGCCATTCGTGCGGCATCGCAAAATATCAGCTATGAGATCGCTATGGGCTTATCTATTATTGCTTTGTTGCTCGTTACAGGAACAATGAGTCTTAAAGAGATTGTGGAACAACAACATGGCTGGCACTGGAATATACTTTACCAGCCCTTAGGGTTTGTCATTTTTATGGTTTGTGCCTTTGCAGAAACCAATAGGGCTCCTTTTGATTTGCCGGAGTGTGAAACCGAGCTGATTGGTGGTTATCATACGGAGTATTCTTCAATGAAACTGGGCTTCTATCTATTTGCTGAATACATCAATATGTTTGTGTCATCAGCAGTTATGGCTACGCTTTATTTTGGAGGATATAACTATCCGGGTATGGATTGGGTATTGTTACATACAGGACCGGTTATTGGTCCTCTGATTGGAACGTTTGTATTTTTTATAAAAATATTCGCATTCATATTTTTCTTTATGTGGGTACGCTGGACAATCCCTCGTTTCCGCTATGATCAATTGATGCACCTTGGCTGGAAGGGTTTAATTCCTTTGGCTATCGCTAACATCATTATCACAGGAATTGTGATTGCAATAATTGAAAAGTTTTAACTACCCGCACTAGCGGATAAATAATAAGGAGGTTTAATGGAACCATTAACCAGTAAAAAGAAAGTATTAGAACAAAAACCATTAACGTTTGCAGAACGAATGTATCTGCCTGCAATAGCCAAAGGTTTGTCTGTTACAATTAGCCACCTATTTAAAAAAGAGGCTACCATAAGATACCCTGAAGTTGAAAGAGAATTCTCAACCAACTTTAGAGGGATGCATTCTTTGAAAAGAGATGAGCAGGGAAGAGAGCGTTGTACTGCTTGTGGGTTGTGTGCGCTGTCCTGCCCGGCTGAAGCGATCACTATGATTGCTGCAGAACGCAAGCCTGAAGAAAAGGAACTCTATAGGGAAGAGAAGTATGCTGCAGTATATGAAATTAATATGTTGCGCTGCATTTTCTGTGGTTTATGTGAAGAAGCCTGTCCAAAAGAAGCAATCTACCTGGATGGCCCAATCGTACCTGCCGATTATCTTCGTAAAGATTTTATTTACGGGAAGGATAAATTGGTAGAGCAACCATTGAATAAATAGTAATTTAGTATACAATGCCTGTTAAGGGCCTTTTAATATAAACAGTTTAAACATAGATAATGGGTACTTCAGTATTCTATTTCGTAGCAACATTAAGCGTGATCTTTTCACTGATGGTTATTTTTTCAAAAAACCCGGTGCATAGTGTGCTTTATCTGATTGTTACATTCTTCACATTTACGGTTCACTACATTCTGTTAAACGCACAGTTTTTGGCTGTGGTAAATTTCATTGTTTACATGGGTGCAATTATGGTTCTATTCCTTTTTGTGCTGATGTTACTGAACCTCAATAAGGATAACGAGCCGTTAAAATCAGGAGCAGTAAAAGTTGTCGGTGTGATCGCAGGATGCTGTCTTGTGGTTACTTTGGTTGGATCCCTAAAGGCTACTGCAGTGTCTGATCCGGTGATTTTAAGAAATCCTAATTTGGGCTTACTGAAAAATCTGGGCAAGGAATTGTTCGGCCCTTTTATGTTGCCCTTTGAACTTTCATCAATCTTATTGCTTTCTGCGATGGTTGGTGCAGTATTGTTAACTAAAAAAGAAAAAGTATAGTGGAGAACATGACTCAACAATTGCAGGGCGTACCACTTAACCACTACATCTGGCTAAGTGCTATTATTTTCACCATTGGCGTTATTGGAGTATTAACCCGCAGAAACGCTATAGTTATATTTATGTCGGTTGAATTGATGCTGAATGCAGTTAATTTGCTGCTAACAGCTTTTTCAGTGCATAACAATGATCCATCCGGACAGGTTTTTGTGTTTTTCATAATGGCTTTAGCTGCTGCAGAGGTTGCGGTGGGCTTAAGTATTATTGTGATGGTGTATAGAAATACACAGTCAGTAGATATTAATGTGTTGAATCGCCTTAAGTGGTAATATTAAGTATAGATAAAAAATGATAATAGATTTAGTTTGGCTGGTTCCGTTGATTCCTCTGATTGGTTTTATAATCAATGGCTTGGGAAGAAACACATTATCTAAAAGCCTTATTGGTTTTATAGGAAGCAGTGTTATTTTTGTTTCTTTTGCGATCAGTGTTGGTATATTTCTGGCCTTAGGTGCAGACGCAAATAAATCTCATGAAATTTTTCTTTTTGATTGGATAAATGCCGGTGCGTTACATATTCCGGTATCTTTTCTGGTAGACCCGTTAAGTGCTATAATGCTACTTATTGTTACCGGAGTAGGGTTTCTGATCCATATCTACTCAATCGGATATATGCTGGAAACACAACCATAGCGCTTATCGCATTGTTGTTATTTATCGGAGCCTGCGGTAAATCTGCTCAGCTACCTCTTTTTACCTGGTTACCTGATGCGATGGCTGGACCAACACCTGTTTCAGCCTTAATACATGCCGCAACCATGGTTACTGCCGGTATCTATATGATCGCCAGATCTAACCTGATCTTTGATTTGGCCCCTTTAATTCAACACGTAATTGCCATCGTTGGCCTTGCTACCGCTATTGTAGCGGCAATTATTGCACTCACGCAAACAGATATCAAAAAAGTACTTGCTTATTCTACTGTATCACAATTGGGATACATGTTTTTAGGTTTAGGTGTTGGCGCATATAATGGAGCTTTCTTCCATGTGATTACTCACGCATTCTTCAAAGCATTATTATTCTTGTGTGCAGGATCTGTTATTCATGCCTTACATCACGAACAAGATATGAGACATATGGGCGGTTTACGTAAAAAACTACCTGTAACTTTTATCACAATGCTTATTGGTACCATTGCTATAGCAGGGCTTCCTCCTTTTTCTGGATTCTTCTCTAAAGACGAGATTTTGGCACATGTGTACCTGCACGATAAAGTAATGTGGGGAATTGCAGTGTTTGGCGCGTTTCTTACTGCATTTTATATGTTCAGGATGTTGTTCCTTACTTTTTACGGTAAATATCGCGGAACGCATCATGCCGAAGAAAAAATTCATGAATCACCTAAATCAATGACAATTCCTTTGATCGTGTTGGCGGTATTGTCAGCCCTTGGTGGTATCATTGGTGTGCCTGAGGCTTTGGGCGGAAATCATTGGTTATCACATTGGCTTTCTCCGGTAATTAAGCATACCGGGGAATCACCGGATCACGCTACTGAATATATCCTTATGGCAGTTTCTGTGGTTGGTGTTTTAATCTCTATTGCAATAGCATATGGCAAATACATCAAACAAAATCACATACCGGCTTCAGATGAAGCTAAACGTTCTGTGCTGGCAAACCTGTCTTACCATAAATTTTATTTTGATGAGATATATGATGCATTAATTAGAAAACCTTTGGATGCAATTTCAGTATTCTTCTACAAAATCGTAGATAATAAGATCGTTGATGGTATTGTGAACAGCTTAGGCTGGGGAACTACCGAAGCCAGTAAAGGTTTGCGTTTAATACAATCCGGCAATGTTGGGTTTTATATTTTTATGATGGTGGTAGGAATCATCTCATTGTTATTGTATACTTATTTATCTCTATAAAAGATCGTTCAAGAAAACATAATGGAACAACTTTTACTACTTCTTATATTCTTACCATTGCTAGGTGCCTTGGTTACCGCTCTTTCCGGAAATGCAGCAAAGCATGTGGCATTGGTTTCGGCAATTGTCTCTTTAGGTTTTGCATTGGCGATGGTATGTAATTTTACACCTGATGCCAGCACCCAATTTGTGGTAAACTACTCCTGGATTCATGATCTTGGGATAAATTTCCACGCTGGTGTCGACGGAATAAGTATGATTACAATACTATTGACCAACGTGTTAATACCATTAATCATATTGGCAAGTTACCAGCATAGCTACAAAAGTTCAAATGCATTCTTTGCTTTAATTCTTTTCATGCAAAGCGGATTGTTAATCGTATTTACCGCTCTTGATGCTTTCTTGTTCTATATTGGCTGGGAAGCAGCATTAATTCCGATTTACTTTATCTGTGCAGTTTGGGGCGGAAAAGATCGTATTAAGGTAAACATGAAATTCTTTGTTTATACCATAGCGGGTTCGTTATTTATGCTCCTGGGATTGATTTACCTGTACTTACAGAACCCTGCGCATAATTTTGATATCCAGGCGTTCTATAATCTTAATTTGGATGCAACACAACAGGGCTGGATATTTTGGGCTTTCTTTATTGCTTTTGCAATTAAGATGCCTGTATTCCCCTTCCATACCTGGCAGCCAAATACATATACCGAAGCTCCTGCTGCCGGTACTATGTTATTGGCGGGTATCATGCTTAAAATGGGTATTTACGGGGTTATCCGCTGGTTGTTGCCTATAGTTCCTTCCGGAGTTCAGGATTGGGGTCATGTTGCAATTATACTGTCTGTTATAGGAATCGTATATGCATCAATTATCGCATTTACACAAAAAGACGCAAAGCGTTTGGTGGCTTATTCTTCAATTGCCCACGTTGGCCTAATCAGTGCAGGTATTTTTGCGTTGAATACACAGGGCATGCAGGGTGCAATGATTCAGATGCTTAGTCACGGTATCAATGTGGTAGGTTTGTTTTTTGTGCTTGACATTGTTTCAAGCCGTTTGAAAACAAATAGAATAAGTGAATTGGGTGGAATCGCCAAACAGGCACCAGTATTGGCAATTACGGCTTTGATCATCGTTCTTGGAACGGTTGCATTACCTGGAACCAACGGCTTTATAGGAGAATTCCTGTTGCTGATAGGCGTGTATCAGTACAATATCTGGTTAGCTGTTTTTGCAGGATTAACAATTATATTCGGGGCAGTTTATATGTTCAGGATGTACCAGAACATTATGCTGGGCAAAACGAATGATTTAACAATTACCTTTACAGACGTTAAAGGTTCGGAAAGGATAGTACTATATATCATTTGCGCACTAATTATTGTATTAGGCGTTTATCCAAAACCAATTCTGCAATTGTCTGAAGCATCAGTGCAGCATTTAATAGAACAAGTAACACAAAAATTAACATCGGTAAACTAAGCAAATGAATATCATAATAACAATTACTGTTACAGCTTTAGTAGTGCTTTACGCAGGTTTGTTTAAGGCTAAAAAAGCATTATTACCCATTACTCTTATTGGATTGCTTATTTCACTGGCTTTTGTTGCTACTTCATGGAACACTAATCAGACCTATTTTGGCATGATGCAGATGGATAATTTTGCATTGGCTTTTTCAGGTATAACCATCCTGGGTACATTGTTTGTATTTCTACTTACACAAAATTATTTTGCAGCGGATAGTGAAAATATTGCTGAATATTTCACACTAATATTATTTGCACTGGCAGGTATCATCATCATGGTTTCTTACAAGAACATGTCCATGTTGTTTATTGGCATTGAGATTATGTCTGTTTGTTTATATATACTTGCGGGTATTCGGAAAAGTAACTTTGCATCTAATGAGGCTTCATTGAAGTACTTTTTAATGGGAGCATTCTCAACAGGATTCTTACTATTTGGCATTACCTTGATTTATGGTGCGACAGGCTCGTTCGATTTGGAGACCATTAATCAGTATTTAGTGGGCAATTACAAATCCATCTCCCCGATGTTTTATCCGGGTGTAATTCTGATGTTAATAGGATTGAGCTTTAAAGTAGGAGCTGCACCGTTTCACTTTTGGACACCGGACGTATATGAGGGTGCGCCGACTTTGATTACAACTTTTATGTCCACAGTAGTGAAAACTGCAGGTTTTGCTGCCTTTTTACGCCTGTTTGCTGATACTTTTGCTCCGCTTCATGATTTCTGGCTACCACCACTAGTTGCAATTGTTTGTATTACATTGTTTATTGGAAATGTTACTGCCTTATTTCAAAAGAACTGAGTATATCTCATGCAGGTTACTTATTGTTTTCGTTAGTAACCTTGTCTGCAAACTCATCAAATAATGTATTGGTTTATGCAGCAGCTTATACTTTTGCCAGTATCATTGCGTTTGCGGTGCTAATTATGGTTAAACAGAAAACAGGTAATGATCATTTTGACAGCTTTAACGGACTGGCTAAACGCAATCCACTAACTGCTTTGGTGCTCACAATAGCGATGTTATCGCTGGCCGGTATACCGCTAACAGCAGGATTTATCGGGAAGTATTTAATGTTTCTGAATGTAATGGGAGAGTATCAGATCCTTCTTGTTGCATTCGCTATTTTAAATGCCTTGGTTGGCTTTTACTATTATTTTAAAGTAATCGTGGCCATGTACTTTAAAGAGGGTAATGAAATTGAGCTGGAAGTACCGCTTCAATACAAAGCAGTATTGATTTTTTCAGTTGTAATTACATTATTTTTAGGGGTATACCCTGCGGTAATTTTAAATTTGATATAACCATTTCTCTAGATAATTATTTGTAGTTTTACGAGTAATTGAACTATGCAAGATTTCTGGACCTCATTACAGCATTTTATCGACCCTGAAAAATTACTTAAAGAAGGTGGTTTTTATGTTGTAATGTTCGTTATTTTTGCTGAAACTGGTTTATTTTTTGGGTTCTTCCTACCAGGCGATTACCTTTTATTTCTTGCGGGCATGTTTGTAGCAACAGGAAAGTTGGATGTAAATATCTACGTGCTTATCCTGGGTTTATGCCTTTCTGCCATTTCAGGTAATTTTACCGGGTATTGGTTTGGTCGAAAGACGGGCCCTGTACTCTATCATAGGAAGGACACTTTCTTCTTTAAAAAGCGTTATTTGAAAGCTGCCGAGGAATATTACAACAAACAGGGAGCTTTTGCTTTAATAATGGGAAGATTTGTTCCGATCGTCAGGACTTTTGCCCCGATTTTTGCTGGCGTAGTTAAACTAGATTTTAAGAGATTTGCATTATATAACATTGCAGGTGCAATATTATGGATAGCTTCCTTAACTTTGCTTGGTTATTTCTTAGGTAAAAGATTTGAAAAAGAAATAACCGATTATTTATTATACATAATTATAGGCTTTATTATTGTTACGACCATTCCGCTTATCATCACGTTCGTGAAAAAGAAGGTGGTAAATAACACAGATAAAGAAACAACAAATACAGAACAATAAAATAAAAAATGAATAATTACGATCATCATCCATGGCACAGCGTTTCTCCAGGCGATAATTTACCTGAAATTGTTAATGCCATTATAGAAATTCCAAAAGGTTCAAAAGCGAAATATGAAATTGATAAAGAGTCTAATCTGATTAAATTAGATAGAGTATTATTCTCTTCAGTGATGTACCCCGCTAATTATGGGTTTATTCCACAAACCTATTGCGATGATAATGACCCTCTTGATATTTTGGTGTTATGCTCAGTGGATGTTTATCCATTGTCAATTATCGAGGCGAAAGTTATCGGCGTAATGCATATGGTAGATAACGGCGAACAAGATGATAAAATCATTGCGGTAGCTAAAAACGATATGTCGGTTAATTACATTAATGATTTGGCTGATCTGCCTCCGCATACAATGAAAGAAATCGTTAAGTTCTTCCAGGATTATAAAGCACTGGAAGAAAAGAAAGTAACTATCGAACATCTGTTGGGTGTAAGATATGCACATAAAGTCATACAGGAAAGCATTGCTCTCTATGACGAAAAGTTTAGAAATAAGAATTCTTAATGGAAGGTCTCAAGATATTTTTAACATTCTTCTTAGTAGCGCTGAACGGATTTTTCGTTGCAGCAGAATTTGCAATTGTAAAGGTTAGGGCCTCGCAAATTGAAATTAAAGCGAAATCCGGAAGTAGGGTTGCAAATATCGCAAAATACATTACCCAGCATCTTGATGGCTATTTAGCCGCAACACAGCTGGGTATTACGCTTGCCTCTCTTGGTTTGGGTTGGGTCGGTGAATCTGTGATGCATAACATTGTTCACGATGCGCTGATTAACTTTAATTTATCAGAGGTTTACATTACCTCTATATCTACGTTTATTGCATTTCTATTTATTACGGTAATGCACATCGTATTTGGAGAATTGGCACCAAAGTCGGTAGCAATACAAAGACCTGTGGCTACAACATTATTCATTGCTGTTCCCCTTCAGGCATTCTATTGGCTATTCAGACCTTTTATATGGGTTTTAAACGGCCTGGCTAATATAATCCTTAAGCTGTTTGGTATTTCCAATGTAGGTGGACATGAATCAGTACACAGTACAGAAGAGTTGTATTATTTATTGGATCAGGGTAAAGAAAGTGGCGCGCTGGATACCAATGAACACGAACTGATTAAAAACGTTTTTGATTTTAATGAGCGAGTTGTTAAAAATATCATGGTTCCAAGAACCAAAATTTCTGGAATTGAATTATCTACACCTAAACAGGAAGTTGTAGAAACAATAATTGGCGAAGGATATTCAAGGATGCCTGTTTATGATGACATTATCGATAAGATTATCGGAATTGTTCACGCAAAGGATATTCTCCCATTATTGGCGGGTAATAAAGAATGGTCTTTAAGTGATATTATCAGGAAGCCATATTTTGTACCTGAAACAAAGAAAATAAATGACCTGCTAAGTGAACTTCAACAGAAGCGCATTCAAATTGCTATTGTCATTGACGAATTCGGCGGTACAGCCGGAATGGTAACGCTGGAAGATATCGTAGAGGAGATTGTTGGTGRGATACAGGACGAGTATGATGAGGAAAAACCAACTGTTGAAAAAATATCTGATACAGAATTTATCATTAATGCTTATGCAACTGTTTATGATGTAAATGAGCATTTACCTCATGATCTGCCCGAAGATGAGGATTTTGATACAGTAGGAGGGCTTGTGTCTCATGCATTTGGAAAGATCCCTGAAGTAGGTGATAGCGAAGAATGTTATGGGTATTTATTTACGATCTTAAAGAAAACAGAACAGAATATAGAAACCATAAAACTGGAGCTCGTGATTAGCAAGAGTGATATGGTCGACAACCATTAATCTACTTTGTAATGCATGTTTTTTATACACCAGACATCATTTCTGATGATTATGTCTTAAATGAGGATGAAAGCAGGCATTGCATAAAGGTTTTAAGATTAAATATTGGTGCCGAAGTTTACCTTATTGATGGCGTTGGAGGACTTTACAAGGCTGCAATTGTAGGCCAGACAAAGAGAAACGTTGAACTAAAAGTTCTGGAAGCAACCCATAACTACAACAAGCGGAATCATCGGCTGCATATTGCTATTGCACCAACTAAAAACATAGATCGATTAGAATGGTTTCTGGAAAAAGCGACTGAAATAGGGATAGAAGAGATCACGCCAATAATTTGTGATCGTTCTGAGCGTCGTGTAGTTAAAGAAGACCGGTTGGTTAAGGTCGTTACTTCTGCTGTGAAGCAATCCCTTCAAGCCTATCATCCTATAGTTAATCCTCAGATAAACTTTTCCGATTTCTTAAAAATAGAAAATACCACTAATAGGATGATAGCGCATTGCATTGATGAGTCTTCCAGGCAGTACATCAGTCAAATTGCTGAACCTCATCAGCATTATACCATCCTGATCGGACCAGAAGGTGATTTTACACCGATGGAAATTGATTTGGCTTTGCAGAATGGCTATAAACCCTTAACTTTAGGTAATACACGGCTGAGAACAGAAACCGCTGCTTTAGCGGCCTGTTTTGAGGTGAATTATTTAAATCGATGAAGTTTAAACCCCTTTTTTTCGCCGGAATAATTTTGATATGCTCAAGCTTTTATTCCCCTACTTATAAATTAGCAAAACTAAAATATAATGGTGGTGGCGATTGGTATGCCAATAGAACCGCACTTCCCAACCTTATCGACTTTTGTAACAAGAACCTGCAAACAAACTTTGCCCCGCAGGAGGAAATTGTTGAGGTTGGAAGTGCAGAAATATTTAATTACCCATTCGTATACCTTACAGGACATGGGAATGTCGTTTTTAGTGGTGCTGAAGCCAGTAACCTCCGTAAATACTTAATCGGTGGCGGCTTCTTACACATTGATGATAACTACGGACTGGATAAGTTTATCCGTAAAGAAATGAAGAAAGTATTCCCTGAATTAACATTCACAGAATTACCAGCCAATCATCAGATATACAATCAAAAATTTAAGTTTCCCAATGGCCTGCCCAAGATCCATGAACACGACAATAAAAGACCTCAGGGTTTTGCATTAATCTGGGAAGGACGCATCGTTTGTTATTACACTTATGAATGCGATTTGGGGAATGGATGGGAGGATTATGGAACTTACCCTGGAGATACTCAGGATAAGCGCTCCAGCGCGCTTAAAATGGGCGCAAATTTAATTCAATACGCATTAACACAATAGTTATGAAGGTAAAAGTCAACGAACACTACAATTTCAATGTCGAAATAAACAATAATTCAATGAGTGTTAATGGTTTGGAAGTAACTTTAGATCCAAGAAGTTTGGGGAATAACCATACTCACGTGATCTACAATAATAAATCCTACAACATAGAGGTCGTCTCCGAAAGTAAAGCTGATAAAACAAGTGTCATCAAGGTAAATGGAACTACCTATACCATCGCAATGGAAGATCAATATGATCAGTTACTTAAGCAATTGGGCATGGATAGTGCTTTGGCCAATAAGGTTAGTGAAATTAAAGCCCCTATGCCAGGCCTGGTTTTGAGTGTTTTGGTTACTGAGGGGCAACAGGTGAGCAAAGGAGATAGCTTACTGGTGCTGGAGGCCATGAAAATGGAAAATGTTATTAAATCTCCAGCTTCGGGAATGATTAAGAAGATCCTCATCAATAAGGCAGACAAGGTAGAGAAAAATGAAATATTGATACAATTTCAATAAACAAAAACGGGGGCCACATGACCCCCGTTTTTGTTATATCAAAATAAAAATATGTTTATCTCTTGCCAGCTTTAAAGGCCTTTTGCGGTTTAGTCTTGAATTGCGGTTTTCCCATAGATCTAATTTCAGAGGCACCAAGCATTGTCATTGCACACCTGAAGCCAATGTCGGCTGTTGATTCATCCTGTTGAAGGAATCTTCTGGTTGCAGGATTTAACCACATGGCCTGGTCATCCCATGATCCACCCTTATATACCCTGGATTTATCCGTAATAAGTGTAATTTCACCATACAGGTCATTTGCCTTGTCACGGTACCCTCTTTGATCGGCGTAAGTATTCACAGAATCTGCAGGTTTACTCGCAGCGGCTTGTTTTTCCGCCCATGTTTGTTTTCTTGCCGATACAGCTGCAGTCATCACAGGACGGTTGTGTTTGTCTATTTCTATCCTTCCGGTACTGGGATCGGCTATTTTTTTATCCTCATAAAAGTTTCCTCTGTAAGGGTTAAACGCATCGGCAGCCTCAAAAGTTTTGGAGCGATAAACATCCGCAACCCATTCATTTACATTTCCAGCCATATTGTACAAGCCGAAATCATTTGGCGTGTAAGATCTTACCGGAACGGTTAGCCCGCCTTTGTCATTTAAAGAACCTCCAACACCCATATAGTCACCTTTTGTTCTTTTGAAGTTGGCTAATATCAAACCACGGGTTTTTTTCTTTGCAGAGCTTAACCCCAGCCCATTCCATGGATAAATTTTGTTTTCATGAATGTTTTCGTACTCCGTATTGCCAATTAATCCAAGTGCAGCATATTCCCATTCGGCTTCAGTTGGCAGGCGATACGGTTGTTTTAAAATCCCGTCTTCCAGTCTTACCGTTCTGGTTGCACCTTTCCCATTCGCGCCGGCATCGGCAGCTTTAGCACTGGTAGGGCTTAGATCTTTCATCGCCTTTTTACCTTTATCATTATGCTGGCCACTTAGGTAGGTTTCCGTATTAAAAGGTGCTGTCGGTCTTTCGCTTGCCTCGGCAACACCGCTTCTGGTATCCCCGTTTATGTCTTTAAAGCTCGTCATATAACCCTGATCCCTGAGGAGCAATTCGTTCACCCGATCAGTTCTCCAGTCACAATACCTTGACGCCTGTTCCCAGGTAACCCCAACTACCGGATAATCCTGGTAGGCAGGGTGCCTTAAATAATTGTCCACATAAGGTTCATTGTATGATAACGGTCTTCGCCAAACCAAGGTGTCGGGTATTTCGTTATAATAATATTCGTAATCAGTTGGATAATTGGTTCTTATCCAATTTAGGTATTCCAGCCAGTTCGTGTTCGAAACTTCCGTTTCATCCATATAAAAAGAAGAAACAGTAGTTTCTCTTTTATGGTTGTAATCGCTTAGTTCTTGTCCTGCAACATTTATTGCGCTACCACTCATTACAAAAACACCGCCTTCAATTTCGACCAGGCCGGGACCGGGTCCTCTTTTGAATTTATTGTTGACCTGAAATCCTCCATATTCCTTTTTATTATAGGCTAATCCTGTCTTGTCCGAAGTTCCTGATTTAGATTTACAGGAGACAAGGGAGGCTACAAGTGCGAGATATGCAAGCGAGTATAGGTATGATTTTTTCATTGGATTGCGCAAATAGTTACTCTAAAGGTTAAAACTACACAAAAAAAGGTGTTCGCTCCAAAAAAACTTTTTTTATAAAATTGAAACAAATTATCTCCGAACAGAGTTTTCAGGTAGGATATTATTCAAATGCTTTGTAAACCGGGGGAATACTTTGAAATTTAGCAGCACTATGTTAACTTGCGTGCAATAGTATTAATTATACGGGACGCATGAATTTAAGGTACACTGTAAAAACTGCATTAAGCATTTTTTCGCTGGCAACAGTTGCTACAGGACTGTTTGCCCAAGAAGTACAGCCAGGTACCCAAACAAATGGAAGTGTTCCAAATAATATCATTACAGCGGTCCCTTTTTTGTTGATTACTCCTGATGCCCGGATCGGAGGCATGGGAGATGCTGGAGTGGCAATTGCTCCGGATGCAAACTCAATGAGTATAAACCCTTCTAAACTAGCTTTTTTAGATAAACCATATGGATTTTCCGCTTCTTATAGTCCTTGGTTAAAAAGCCTGGTTCCTGATATTAATCTGGCCTATTTAAGTGGGTTTTATAAACTTGATGACCAGAGTACCCTGGGGAGCTCTTTAAGGTATTTTTCTTTGGGTGAAATACAGTTCGTAGACATTAACCAGCAAGATCTAGGAGTTTATAGTCCAAATGAACTAGCATTGGACGTAACCTATGCCAGAAGATTTGGCAGCTCGTTTTCACTAGGTACCTCATTGAGATACATTTATTCCAATTTGTTGTCAGGTCAGTTTGCAGCAGGACAGCAAACGCAGGCTGGCTCAGCAATTGCAGTTGATGTTTCTGCATATTACAAAAAACCGACTATTTTCCTGGGTAAAGATGCGATCCTCTCCGCCGGAATTAACATCTCAAATATTGGAACAAAAATCAGCTATGTACAGGGTGGGGAAAAGAACTTTCTGCCCACAAACTTTAAAATAGGAGGAGCCTCAACCTTTTTAATCGACGATTACAATCAGTTTACTTTTGCGCTTGATTTTAACAAGCTTCTGGTGCCAACTCAACCAATATATGATGAAAATGGAAGGATCTTAGCGGGAAAGGATCCTGATCGCTCGGTACCGAGTATTGGTACAACCAGCAGTTTGCGCTAAGAGCCGGGTATTTTTATGAGAACCCGCAAAAGGGTGATAGAAGATATTTTACACTTGGTGCCGGATTAAAATACAATGTCTTCAATATCGATTTTGCGTATCTGGCGGCCAATGCACAAAAGAGTCCATTGGCAAATACATTACGCTTTACATTGCTTTTCAATTTTGGCGATGCCAAATAACAGTATATAACAACATAATTTAACAAATGAAAATTAAAGTAGGGTTTGGGTTCGATGTGCATCAGTTAAAGGATAATCACCCATTTGTAGTAGGCGGAGTTCATCTGGAACATCATAAAGGAGCTTTTGGCCATTCCGATGCAGATGTTTTGCTCCATGCAATTTGCGACGCCTTGTTAGGCGCTGCGAATTTAAGAGACATTGGCTTTCATTTTAAGAATACCGACCCTCAGTGGAAAGGAATAAGCAGTCTGATCCTCCTAAAGGAAAGTGTAAAGCTTCTTAAAGACAAGGGATGGCAGATTGGTAATATCGATGCAATGCTTTGCCTGGAAGCGCCAAAAATTAATCCCCATATTCCCCAGATGCAAAAGAATATAGCGGAAGCAATTGGRATGTCTATTGATGATATTTCTATAAAAGCGACCACCAATGAGCAAATGGGCTTTATAGGCAGGGAAGAGGGCGTAGTCGCCTACGCGGTATGCCTTATCGAGAAATAGAAAAACCGGAGGGCTGTAAAGCTTTCCGGTTTCCTAAAAATCAAAAAAGTACCTATTATTCGTCAAGGTATCCAAATTTACCCTGGTTGTAATCATTTATCGCTTGCTGTACCTCTTCTGGCTTGTTCATTAAGAAAGGTCCGTACTGAGCAATCGGTTCATTTATCGGCTCGCCGCTTAATATCAGGATAATGCAGTTTTCCAAGGCCTCAGCTGTTATTATCGAACCGTCATTTTTGAAATGAACAAACTGATCAGTTTTGGCAATTTCAGTATCATTAATTTTTACACGACCTTCTATAACTACAAAACCAGTATTGTGTCCGGCAGGAAAATTAAAAAATGCTTTGCCTCCTTCATTTAGCCGGGCATTGAATAAATTAAGTGGGGTAAAGGTGGTTGCAGACCCTCTGGTCCCGTTATAGTCACCTGCAATTACCTCAATTTCACCAGCTCCATTCTCCAGATTGTATTTTGCCATCTCGCTATGCTTTACATCCTGATACCTTGGTGAGGTCATTTTATCTTTTGCAGGTAAATTCACCCACAACTGAACCATTTGAAAGGCTCCGCCTTTTTTACTGAACTGCTCTTCATGATATTCTTTATGTAATATCCCACTTCCAGCGGTCATCCATTGCACATCACCGGGATAAATTACACCGCTGTTGCCTGCGCTGTCATGATGTGCAACTGCGCCATGGTATGCAATGGTTACCGTCTCAAACCCTCTATGAGGATGAACACCTACACCTCTGGGCTCGTTACGTGCAGAGAATTCTATCCTGGCGTTATAGTCCAGCAGAAAGAATGGACTCATTTTAATTTTATAACCTTTCGGAAAAAAATTGTGCACCCTAAAGCCATCGCCAACCATATGAGGTGCCGGCGCATTTAAAATGGCCGACACCGTTTTAGTTTTTGCTTCCATTTTTCTCTTTAATTTTTTATGGATGCTTGGTTTTAATTGTTTAGGCTTGTTTTACAAACTGTAATTCACCTGCTATTTTTACTGCCTCACTAACCATAACACCACCAGTTTCTAATGCCGCATTCCATGTTAGGCCAAAATCAGTTCTGTTTATTTTGCCGCTTAGCGTAAAACCAGCTTTTGTATTGCCCCATGGATCAGTTGCGATACCACCAAATTCAGCATTCAATTCTACCGGTTTGGTAACGCCTTTAACTGTCAGATTTCCATTTAAAATGTAATCATCACCGTCTTTTGTTAATGAGGTAGATTCAAAAGTGATTTTAGGGAAATTTTCTGCATCAAAAAAATCAGCACTTTTTAAGTGATTGTCTCTGTCAGCGTTTCCGGTATTGATAGAGGAGGTTTCGCCTTCAAAAGTAACCTTTCCGTTTTCGAAATCGTCACCTTCTGAAGTTAATGTCGCGCTGATCAGGTRCAAACTACCGGTTACAGTAGTAATCATTAAGTGTTTAACTTTAAATTGTAATTCGCTGTGGGTCGGGTCTAAAACCCATTGTGTAGTTGCCATAATATTGTTTTTTTAAGTTGTTCTTTAATTACAACACAAAATTACAAACAGATGTTTGGCCCCACATTGACCTATGATAAGAAAACACTAAGGTTTAAAATGCTTATGCGCCAGGTCTTTACGGACCCTGCTTAATGATTCAGGTGTAATGCCTAAATAAGAGGCAATCATCCACTGTGGCACCCTTAAGGTAAGATTTGGATATAATTTTATAAAATTCAGATAGCGTTCTTCGGCTGTAGCACTTAAAAGCATATTGATCCTTTTCTGCATAAACCGGATGGAATTATTGAGCATGGTGCTATTAAGGTCACTCATGCAGGGAACATGCTTTGCAGCATCATTCATAAAATCCTTGTTTACTGCAATAGCTGTTGTAGGCTCAATGGCATCAATAAAAAACTCTGATGCTTCATTGAACATCCCGTTACGTTCCGAAAGCCACCATTGTTCGGGGGCAAACTGAATGATATGCGTCTTCCCCTTACTATCTATTGAATAACTGCGTAACAGACCACTTAAAACAAAAAAGCCATGAGATAAAACTTCGCCCTTCATCAGGATCATCTCGTTTTTATCGAAGGTTTTTACTTTAAGTTTGTCAGAAATGAGGCCAAACTGCTCATCAGTTATCGCTACTTTGTTTTTTAAATAAGTTTTAAATGGCTCAAGTAAGGCTGTCATAGATAAAATCTATTTCTTGTCTATTTTAACATTGGAAAAATCTACGCCACACTTGCAGTTGGAACCACAGCCACCATTTTTAGGTGCTATTGAGCGATAAACGATGCGGCCAACATAAAATAATGCCCCCGCAAACAGTATAATTACCAGAATAGTCTGAATATCCATATCCCAAAATTAGTTAATGCCTGCTTCTCGCAGGTCTGTTAATTGTAAATTTACTTTTCCATAAGGCCAATCGTGCCACCAACCCAATCAAAGTCTTTATTGTATCTCACGCCAATCATTTTTCCTCTGCTTAAGCGTGCTAAATTAATGCACAACTGGGGCTCCTGGCCATCCGCCCATAAATACATCAATCTGATTTCCAGTTTTACCCCACCATCCGGCGATTGCACAATGGGCTCATAAACAACTTTTCGCTGAAGTATCCAATTCTTCGGGTCTTTAATTTCAGCGATGTCCGCTTTTGTTACATCAATAATCACACCCATGCCTGCAAAAGAAAACAAGGGTTTTAAAACATAGTTTTCGAGATCTGAAGGGATTTCAGTTAACGTATCTAGGAAATGAGTTTCTGGTACAAATTCGCTTTTCAAAAAGGGCATGGTATATTTACTGATCCTTTCCTTCCTCTTTATAGAATAGCGCATTCCCTTCTTTAAAGATATCTGTCAGGCTCAAAATTTTTATACCTAAATATTTTTGGGTAATTAAAAAATCAATTGCTGTTTTTTGATTCGGCGCATCAATATCCATTAGTGCTACCTCCTGAGGTGCGTAATCGCCAATAATTACCCTTTTAAGTAGGCTAACGTATTTCTGCTCATCCAATCCATTAAAAAACGGGGTTAAAGCCGCAGGCAATTCATACGACTCCTTATAAACCCTCCCCAGCTCAGGCTGAAATCCATATAAGGAGGGGAAACCCTGCATTTCAATTAGCTTTGGTGTCAAAAGACCATTTGCATCCTTGCATATCCCAAAATCGAAAGTTAAAAAATGCGGGTGTTCATTTTCATTTGGAACATTCCAATTTGAGGGAATAGCATCTTTAGTAAGTGCCTTAAAGTCAGGCTGCTTTATGAGTTTTATGATTTCTTCCCCTGCATCAATTAGTTTCTTCTGCAGATCTGAAGGAATAAACACAGGAGTTTCGGCAACTCTAAAAGGGATGCTTGTTAATCCGGATTCCAGAATTTTTAAAAAGCTTTTGTACTTCTGTTCCGTGAAGGAACTGTTAAACTGGCCCCTGTATTTGCTAATCATAGTTACGCTTCCTGTAAGGCATTTAATGCCTCAGTTAAAAAGTTAGGCAGAATAACACTCTGCGTGAGTTTAATTCTATCAGGATTGTCAAGACTTGACAACATGTCTTCATATTTTTCCTGCCCGTAACTCTCGGTAATTGCTTTCTTCTTATCATCCTGTAACAGATACATTTTCATCCCAACAGGATCTGCCTCGGGATGAAACTGTGTTCCGATTATTTCGTTGGTAAAACGAACCGACATTACACAGCGTTCCAAATCAACATGTGGTCTTTCTTTTTCCAAAGCCAAGACCTTGGCCTGCGAGTTGGAAAATAGCACATCATCAGGATTTATCACCTGCCAGTCGCGACTGTCAACAGCATATAATGGATTAGGTAAACCACTAAAAATTAAATCATTTTCCCCTTCTTCCGTTAAAAACACAGGAAAAATGCCAAAAGCGGTTGATTTTCGTCTGATCACTTCTCCAACATGATACTTTCTGCAAGCCATTTGAAAAGAGTGACAGATTAAAAAAACGTGTTTTTTCTGTTGGCTGATCTGATTATGGGTTTCTATTTTACCTAGCAGGTTAAAAAAGTCACTTTCCCATTTTTCCCCCACACCATCAAAGGGACTTCCCGGGCCCCCGCTTGAAATATAGATATCATAATGCTCATCAGGGATTTCTCCCCGCTGTCTTAAGTCAAAAATATCATACCCCAGATCTATATCATTCTCCACGCGATAGCGCAACAAGATTTCCTGTATCCCACGCATCCCCTGGTTGGTCACGCCATTATTCATGTCAATTACGGCAACCCTAATCTTATTTCTATCTATTATGCTCACTGCTTAGCCCCAATTAATGTTTGAGTAGTAATGTAGTCTACTACGGCCTCAAAGTTACCACTTTGTTCGTAAACAGCCAATTGCCTATCAGCCCCGGTTCCATTCTCAAGTATTTTAAGTACATAGTTGATCTCATTTCTGCAGCCCAGATCATCTACCACATCGTCAATAAAATCCAGTAATTCCAATATCAGATTTCTGCAGTTTACCTCCATCTCCTTACCAAAATCAATTAGATTCCCGTCAATGCCGTAACGGGCAGCCCYCCATTTATTTTCATTTATCAGGGCTCTGGAATAGCTGATAAATTTCATATTCTGCAGGCGTAGTTTATACAACTTGGCACAAAGGGCCTGAAATAAGGCTACAAAAGCCATGGTTTCATCAATCAACATTGGACAATCGCAAATCCTGAACTCTATGGTTTCAAAGAAAGGGTGTACCCTGATGTCCCACCATATTTTTTTGGCATTGTCAATGCTATTGGTCTTAATGAGCAGCTTAACATAGTTGTCGTAATCTTCAATGCTATTGAAAATATCAGGAATGCCCGTCCTGGGGAACTTATCAAACACCTTAGTTCTAAAAGATTTGTATCCCGTGTTCCTGCTTTCCCAGAAGGGGGAATTGGTAGATAGGGCAAACACATGCGGTAAAAAATAGCGCACCTGATTTGCAATATGAATGGCAAGCTCCCTGGATTGGAAACCGACATGTACATGTAAGCCAAAAATCAGATTGGATCTTGCAGCCTCCTGCAACTCATTTACGATTTCACTATAACGTGGATGCTCAGTGATCAGCTGTTTTTCCCAATGGGAAAAAGGATGTGTGCCTGCCGCACCAATTCTTAACCCTTGCTCCCCTGCCAGCTGCGAAACCGTATACCTTAATTGCGAGATTTCGGCTCGTGCCTGCTCCGTGTTTTTACAAATTCCTGTTCCTACTTCTACAACAGCCTGATGCATTTCAGCTTTAACCTGATCTTTATGTATTTTTTGAGCCGCTTCAACTATTTTTTGATCATGTGAGGTAAGTTCACGGGTTACCGGATCAACCACCATGTATTCTTCTTCTACACCAAGCGTAAATTCATTCATCATAATTCATTCCCTCCTGTTTATCCCTGATTATTTTTTTGTAGCGGGAGCTTTTTTAGGTTTGGTTTTACCGTCTAATGATAACCCTGCCGCCGAGGCTTTAACATACGCTCCCCATGTTAAATTGTCTTGCCCGTCGATTTGAGCCTTTGCTCTTTCTATTGCATACTGTGCCGAGGTTTCAACAACCCAATCAAAATTCTCCTGGCCAACACTGGTTACCTCAGCGTCAGGTGCCGGATTACAGAAATCAATGGCATAGGGTATTCCATCACGTACAGCAAATTCTACGGTGTTAAAGTCATAACCCAAAAACTGATTCAGTTTTATCACATAGTCGTGAATGGTTTTTAATAATTTCTCGCTCGAAGGAGGGGTGTTTACCTGGTAGCGCAGGTGAAAAGGATTACGCGGTTCATATTGCATTATCCGAACATATTTGCCACCGATACAATAGCACCTAAAATATTCTTCAAAAACGATTTCTTCCTGAAGCATCATCACTGTCTTTTTTGTCTGACTATGCTTATCAAAAAAATCTTCCATATCATGTAGCTTGTAAACTTCTTTCCACCCTCCGCCATCAAAAGGTTTCATATATGCGGGGAAACCTGTGTATTCAAAAATAGCCTCCCAATCCAAGGGAAATGCCAGATTGCTGAACGATTCGTCAGAGGTGTCATCAGGTTGTTCGTAAGAAGGTATCAAAGCCGTTTTAGGGACAGGAACTCCAATTTTTACGGCCAATGCGTTATTAAAAAACTTTTCGTCGGCACTCCACCAAAAGGGATTGTTTATTACGGCGGTTCCTGTAATCGCCGCGTTTTTTAGCGCAGAACGATAAAAAGGAACATCCTGAGATATTCGATCGATAATCACAGCGTAGTCCAATGCTTTAGCCTGAAATATTTTATCAATATTTACAAATTCGGCTTTAATGTCCTTTCCTGCAATCTCGTTTACGCGCTTTACAAAAGCCTCGGGGAAAGATCTTTCTTTGCCGAACAGTATTCCGATTTTTTTCATGGTATATATTTTAGATGTTTTTAGTTAAATGATAATTGTGATAGGTATTCCGGCAGCATCTTTCGCCATATGGGCCAGTCATGATCTGCATTCTCTTTCACATCCAGCCAATGGTTAATTCCCTTATCGGTTAAAATCTGCGACAATCGTTCATTATCTGGCTTGCATATATCTCTTTCAGCTGTACCCAGTATTATTTTCATGTTCCATAGCTCCGGATTATTGTCATTTGGTAAAAAATCTACCGGATTATTAAAGTAAACCTCATCATTATAAAATCCGTCCAATTGCGATCTAATATCAAAAACCCCACTCAGGCTAAACATATGGCTGACCAGCCATGGGTGCCTGAAAGCAAAATTTGCCGCATGATATCCTCCAAAACTACAGCCTGCAGTGATGATTTTGGAATGCCCTGTTTCCTGACGGGCCATTGTCGAAACCTCTTCCAGTAATAGCTTGTCGTAACAAATATGATTTTTTACCCTGTCGGCCGGATGGATGCCTTTGTTGTACCAGCTCAAACCATCAATGCTGTCAACACAGTAAACCTTAACTTTCCCTTCATCTATAAACCACTGAATAGATTCGATCATTTTAAAGTCCTTATTTTCAAAATACCTCCCCATACTGGTAGGAAAAAGGAGGATTGGATAGCCGCTGTGCCCAAAAGCGAGCAATTCAAAATCGGCACTTAAGTTATTGCTGTGCCACTTTTTATATTCCTCTTTCATCCGGTAAAATTTAGATGCTTTAAGATAAGAAATAAAGAATGTTAAAAGCAAGCAACCTGCTTATTTCTTACACTAAATATCATTTATAGTTCCCCCCGCAACATCTAGAACGCCGCCAAAGAAGAAAAACATTGTAGCTTTAACAGATCTTTTGGAGGTGCTTTGTGTAGAGCAAGTAATAATAGCAATATATTGCCTTCATCATTTTATAACGGTATTGTCAATTGGATACTTGTAATGTCAATGGTTCTAATGGTAAGTATCTTTCTGCTCTTAGTGTCTAATCCTTAAGGATCAATATAGGCTAAATGAATATTCGAAACATAATTGTAGGGATTTGTTTTAAACAAGTTCAAGGGGGGCATCGGTGACATTGGTCAATTGAAAGAATGCTCCAATTTGGAATTATGGGGAGACACCCCTAGGAATAAAAGAAAATCAAATCGTAAACCCTGTGCACAGTAGCGATACAACATATGCGCCGACAAAAGAACAATAAATTCAGGAAACAGCATAAAAGGCCCCTTATATCAAAGTCAGATCCAGAAGCATTACCAAAGAAGCTTTACAGGGTATTTAGGAAATTTTGGTCTTTTCCGACAATTGTCAACCCTTTAACAATAGCTTGAGAGATGATCATTCTATCAAAGGGGTCCCGATGATGAAATTCCAAACCAATCAAGCCGGCGGAATGTTCAAAAGTTAGGGGAAGAAATTCAAAGCCATTTTTTATTGCCTGGAGCTGTAACTCTTCATAAGAAATGCCTAGTTCCAGCTTTCCAAGACTTACTCTTAATGGCAATTTTCCAAAATGAAACAAGACTGACATAGTTCAATTGCCTATTGTCTTCAACAGTCTTTCTTGCTTTGGCCGATAAGTCATCACTTCCATTCAAAAACCAAAGAAAAGTATGGGTACCCAGCAGATATGCCATTACGTATACTCCTTAAAGTCTTCTAAAGGGGCATTAAAATCATCAGACAACGTGATCTTACCTTTTAGACTGCCAAATTTAGCGACACCAGCCTTATGATCTTTTTTCTTCGCCTTTTCCATCAAAAAATCGATAAAGTCATTCGCCTCCGATTTAAGATCAGGTGGAAGTGTTTCTAGTTTTGCATAAAGAGTCAAGCTGGTCATACCTTAATTATTTCAGTTAAACACAAATTTAATGAATATTTCTACAATAACCATGCTGAAAAACACACCTTACATTTTTACATTTTTTGACGCAGCGAAAGCCCTTCATATTATGCTAAATGTCTGTTTGATATAAAATTACACACCAATTATTTTAATTTTTAATAAGAGTATTACTTTTGCAGTGCATTTGAGAGAAGGGAAATTGCTGAATTATGTATACTACACTAACACTTCCGGAAGTTATTAAAACTGAAAAAACCATACCATCTAAACATCTTAAAAGAGGAGTAGAGCTTGAAATCTTTGTTCCAGACAACCTTTTGGGGAATGAACAATTAAATCTGCTGTTGTTAAACGATGGTCAGGATACAGAAGAATTAGCGTTGCAACACACACTTGCTGCCCTTTATGGCCAAAACAAAATAGAACCCCTGGTCGTGGTGGCTATAAAAGCTTCAAAAGATCGTTTACAAGAATACGGAGTTGCTGGTGTACCTGATTTTCAGGATAGGGGAAGCAAAGCGCAGGCTTATACAGATTTCATTATTAAAGAGCTTATTCCTTTCATACAAACCACAGTTGAGTTTCCGATAAATGGGAAGCGTGCTTTTGGGGGATTCTCGCTTGGCGGATTAACCGCGTTTGATATTGCCTGGAACAATGATAACTACTTTGATGCTGTCGGTGTTTTTTCAGGATCATTCTGGTGGCGTAAAAAAGACCTTAAAGATGGTTATACAGATAGCGATCGTATTTTGCATCAGCGAATTATTGATACGGAGGTCAAACCGGAATTAAAGTTCTGGCTGATGACAGGTACKGAAGATGAGCTTGCCGATCGAAATAAAAACTTTATCATCGATTCCATTGACGATACCATTGATGTGATCAAAGAGCTTTTAAAGAAAGGCTACAAGAGACCTGATGATATCGCGTACTATGAAATGGTCGGAGGCAAACACGAATTAAAGACCTGGGCCAAAGCCATGTCGCCATTTCTGATTTGGGCTTTTGGGAAAAAGAATCTTTTTTAAATCTGTCCGAGTGCCTGAATCTGATCCGAAGAGTAAATAAATACACCTTTTTTATCAGTTAATGATTCTTTAAGCATTGCTGAGGCAACAGTTTCAATTTTGATGCTTCTGTATTTTTTTAAACCACCAATTAAGATTGGGTTGAGCAGACGCATCAGACCTATCAAAATTCTTTCTGCACAGCGTTTTTCTTTGCGATCACCATCAAGCAGCGAAGGGCGATAAATATAAATGCTTTTGAAGGGGATCGCCTTTAGATCTCTTTCTACCTCTCCCTTGGTTTTGGGGTAGAATAAGGATGAATTGATATCTGCACCCATTGAAGAGATCAAATGATATGAAGTAGCACCATTGTTTTGCGCAATCGAGCCAATGTCTAAAGGGTACCAGTAGTCAATTTTTTTATATTGTACTTTATCCGGGGTTTTACTGTTTGTGGTGCCCAAACAACAAAATACCACATCTCCGGTAATACCTGCTGCGTACTGATCTATATGATCAAAATCAACAATCAGTTCTTTTAGCTTTGGATGTTCAATATTTAACTTTTTTCGCCCAATAGCAAGCACCTCACTATAACTAGGGTTATCCAGTAGTTGTGCCAATAAGTTGTTGCCTATCAATCCACTCGCACCAAGTAATATTGCTTTTTTTGACATTTAAAGGAACTTATTTTTGAATATCTATGGTTTCGTCCGATTGGTCTCCACTTCCGGCTTTATAGGAATAATCTCTTGCTTTTTCGTCAGCAAGCTCATTGCCCTCGTGTTCATTTTCACAGTTTTCATCCAAACGGTCATTCCACTCATCTAGTCCTGTTTTATTGTGCTGGTCCACTTTTGGCGGATTCTGTTTATCGGTTTTTTTTGTTTTGCTCATCACCGTTGTAATTTAGTATATATGAAACATCTGAAGGTATACATTGTTTAAAATTAAAAAGAGTTAAATGCCTCTTAACTAATGTACTGAAATCTCGATAATTAATCTTATCTTTGCGCCAAAAATTAGTAGCATTTTATGCAAAAAATAAGAAATATAGCTATCATAGCCCACGTTGACCACGGTAAAACTACACTGGTCGATAAGATCTTACACTCTTGTTCAATCTTCCGCGATAACGAACAATCGGGAGATTTAATACTTGATAACAATGATTTGGAGCGTGAGCGCGGTATTACCATCGTGTCAAAAAACGTTTCGGTTCAGTATAAGGACGTTAAAATCAACATTATCGATACCCCTGGTCACGCCGATTTCGGTGGTGAGGTAGAGCGTGTATTGAAAATGGCTGATGGTGTATTGTTATTGTGTGATGCTTTTGAAGGTGCCATGCCTCAAACACGTTTCGTAACTCAAAAAGCTTTAGCTTTAGGTCTAAAACCTATTGTTGTTGTAAATAAAGTTGATAAAGAAAACTGTCGCCCTGAAGAAGTTTACGAACAGATCTTCGAATTGTTCTTCAACTTAGAAGCAACAGAAGAGCAACTTGATTTTCCAGTAATTTACGGTTCATCTAAACAAGGATGGATGAGTACTGACTGGAAAGTACCTACAACAGATATTTTCGCACTTTTAGACGCAGTTGTTGAGAAAATTCCTGCTGCGCCAACAAACGACGGTACTTTACAAATGCAAATCACCTCTTTAGATTATTCATCTTTCGTAGGTCGTATTGCAATTGGTCGTGTACACCGTGGCGTAATTAAAGAAAACCAACCGGTTACTTTGATTAAACGTGATGGTAAAATGGTAAAATCAAGAGTAAAAGAATTATATACTTTCGAAGGTTTAGGAAAAATCCGTGCCACTGAAGTAAAATCAGGTGATATCTGCGCAGTGGTAGGTATTGATGGTTTTGACATTGGTGATACTATTGCTGATTTCGAAGCTCCGGAACAATTGCCTGTAATCAAAATTGATGAGCCAACAATGAACATGTTGTTCACAATCAATAACTCACCGTTTTTTGGAAAAGAAGGTAAATTCGTAACGTCTCAGCGATTAAAAGAGCGTTTATACAAAGAAATTGAGAAAAACCTTGCACTTAAAGTTGTAGAAACTGAGTCTCCTGATTCTTACTTGGTGTACGGAAGGGGTATCCTCCATTTATCAGTATTGATCGAGACCATGCGTCGCGAAGGATATGAAATTCAGGTTGGTCAGCCGCAGGTAATCATCAAAGAAATTGATGGTAAAAAATGTGAGCCTATCGAAACCTTAATCGTTGATGTACCGGGTGAAGTTGCTGGTAAGGTAATTGAATTGGTAACACAACGTAAAGGAGAGTTATTGATCATGGAACCAAAAGGAGATTTACAACATTTAGAATTTGATATTCCTGCACGTGGTATTATCGGTTTAAGAAATAACGTGTTAACTGCTACAGGTGGTGAAGCGATTATGGCCCACCGTTTCAAAGCATACGAACCTTGGAAAGGTGTTATCCCTGGTAGATTGAATGGCGTATTGGTTTCTATGGAAAAAGGAAGCACTACAGCTTATTCAATTGATAAATTACAGGATCGTGGTCGTTTCTTTGTTGATCCGGGAGTAGATATCTACGAAGGACAAATTTTAGGAGAGCACATCCGTGATAATGACTTGGTAGTTAATATTGTAAAAGGTAAAGCTTTAACTAACATGCGTGCTTCTGGTACAGATGATAGTCAGCGTATTGCTCCGGCAATTAAATTCTCTTTGGAAGAAGCTATGGAATACATCCAGGCTGATGAGTACATCGAGGTAACACCGTTAAGCATGCGTTTACGTAAAATTCACTTAACTGAAGCTGCGCGTAAGCTTAATAAAATTGTATAAATAGGAAATTTTCTATTGATAAGTCATAAAGCCTGTTTCGCAAGAAACAGGCTTTTGTTTTTTGTTATTTTTGAATTTTAATAAAAGATACTATGGAATCATTAAAAGGTAAAAACGCAATCATTACCGGAGCAGGTAAGGGAATAGGAAAAGCAATGGCTATTGCTTTGGCACAGGAAGGCGTCAATATAGGTCTAATGGCCAGAACAATATCGGATTTACAAATTCTTGCAGAGGAATTAAAGCAATATGGGGTTAAAACAGCAATTGCTACAGTCGATGTTTCTGATATTGAAAATGTGAATGACGCGGTTACAAAGGTTAAATCTGAATTGGGTGTAATTGACATTTTAATTAATAATGCCGGAACTGCTTCTTTTGGGCCTTTCCTGGAGTTGGAACCGTCAAGATGGGAAGAGATTGTTAAAGTAAACTTATTTGGTGCTTATTACACCACCAGGGCAGTTTTACCTGAAATGATAGAAAGAAAAACCGGTGATATTATTAATATATCATCTACAGCAGGTAAAAATGGCGCGGCAGTAACCAGTGCCTATAGCGCTTCAAAATTTGGTTTAATAGGAATGTCAGAGTCGTTAATGCAGGAAGTGCGTAAGCACAACATCCGCGTAAGCACGCTATTGCCAAGTACCATTGCAACCGATATGGCTAAGGATCTCAAATTGACTGACGGAAATCCCGATAAGGTGATGCAACCAGAAGACTTTGCCGAATTGGTTGTTGCCCAGTTAAAATTAAACAGAAGGGTATTTGTAAAAGAAGCAGGTCTTTGGTCTACAAATCCGTAATCTGGCTATTCAAATAAAAACCTGAAGTAGGCATCCGGATTTTCCAGAAAACCTCTGGTTAAACGGTAATGCTCCGTTTCTTCGTAGCAGGTCTCTTTTAGTCCGTCTTCGCCGAAATTAAAGATTTGTGAATTAGGATAACAAAGAAGCATCGGGGAGTGAGTCGCAATCAGAAATTGCGCCCTTCCCGATCTTTCGAGATTATTAATGATTGACATAAAGGTCATCAGTCTGGTTGGTGATAATGCAGCCTCAGGCTCATCCAGAATATAAATTCCACTCTGAAACTGATTTTGAAAAAGAGCCAGAAATGATTCTCCATGTGATTGATGATGAAGCGATTTTCCTCCATACGCCTCAAATATCCTGGGATCAGATAGGGCTATTTCATCTATGTAATCTGCAAAGTTAAAGAAGCTTTCTGCTCTCATAAAAAATCCTTCAGTAATACGTCTGGGTATCCATTGTAAGCCCAGATGTTGTGTTAATGGATTTTCATAGCCCTCAAAATTATGTCCGGTATTTAAGTTATGATTGCGATTTCCTCCGCGCAGGTTAAATCCACAATGTTCTGCAAGTCCTTCCAGCAAGGTAGATTTGCCTGAACCATTTTCTCCAACAAAAAAGGTAACATTGCTGTTTATTTTTAACAGTACTCCTTCCTTAAACGCAGGGATAGAAAATGGATAATCAGGTGCATCTATTTTAGGTAACGATATTTGACGCAAAAAAGGCATTTATGAAACTAATCGTTGGTTCTGCGGTGACGGATAAAATACTGAGCCAGGTTAATCCCGATAAAAATATGATTAATCAGGTTTGGAATTAGACCGTAATACTTTGTGAAGATGTGAAACCGCTCTTTAAGACTAGCCAGATGCTTTTTCTTAGAAATTCCGCCCACCAGATATTTGGCCACGTAAATATGTGTATTCACAATACTCGAAGCATGTTTGGCAGCTTTAATGATCCAGTCAATATCGGAGCTATACTTGTATTTTAAGTCGAAAGGCTCTGCCAGGCTTCTTCTAACATAGATGGCCTGGTGACTTATACTCATTCCATACCTGAAGCTTTGCCAGTCAAAGTGCTCAGGTGCATGGTGTCGTCTTTGGCCCAAGCTGATCCAGTCCTGGTCAAACATTTCAGTTTCACCATAATAAATATCTGCCGATGCAGCACTCTGAAATACTTCGGTTACTGTTTCAGGTGCATAAATCTCGTCCCCGGAATTCATGAAAAGCACATAATCCCCGGTTGCAAGCGCTAGCCCTTTATTCATGGCATCGTATATGCCCTTATCGGGTTCAGAGATAAACTGGGCTAACCTCGATTTATAATTATAGATTTTTTCTACAGTACCATCCTTTGAAGCGCCATCAATAATGATGTATTCAATGTTTTGATAGGTTTGATTCAGCACAGAAAGCATGGTGCGTTCAATATCCTTTACATTATTATAAACGATAGTAATAACACTTAACTTTGGCTGCATGCGGTTCTGAATCTAAAAAATTATCGGGGTTGTAAATCTATCAGTGACTGATACAATAATAAGTGTTTTTCTGCAATTACTTGCTCAGAGAATTGATTTAAAATTGTTCTTCTTGCTTCTTTCTGAATTTCAGGCGCATTTTCATCGTGATATAGCCACTCTATCCCTGTAGCAAGATCTTCAGATGACTCGTATTCTGCCAGATACCCATTTTCAAGATGTTTTACCATGTCTGGTATCCCGCCTGTTTTAAAGGCCACTACAGGCGTTGCGCACGATAAGCTTTCCATTACTGTGTTTGGCAGATTATCTTCAAGGGAGGGGGTTATAAATACGTCTGCCGCCGAATAGCACTTGGCCAGGTGGGCGTCATTGCTAATGGTGCCTAGAAATGTTGTCTTAAACGGAAACTCCGGCATTTCGGCACTATCCTTATTGCCAAAAATCACCAGTTCTATATTCTCTTTAATAATCCCCGGTCTTGTTGCAAGATCATTTAGCGCATCTATTAAATAAGATGTGCCTTTATGCTTGTCATTTTTAGACGGCATAAAACCACTCATCAGTACAAATTTCTTTGGATCTATCTTAAGTATTTTTTTGGCTTCAGATTTTACATAAGGTTTAAAAACCTCAGTCTCAATTGTGTTTGGGATAACCGTTACTTCTCTAAATCCCATTAAACTGCTCAGTTTAACTGAATCGGCCATCCATCTGCTTGGGGCAACAATATGACAGTTTAATTCCGAGTAAGCTTTTTTCTTACGCAACCATGTTTTGTGCGAGAAATCATTTTTACCACTCGACCTAAGTAAAGGGCAGTTCCCACATTCTTTAAAGTAATTTTCGCATGAGTAACGTACATGACAACCACCTGTAAATGCGTTACTGTCATGAAATGTCCAAACTACTGGTTTCTCCAACTCATCAATTTCTGCCAGGAATTTTGGAGATAAGAAGCCATGGTTAATCCAGTGCAGGTGTATAATATCAGCCTCTTTTACTGTCGGATGGTCAATTACTGAAGTGCCAAACCATTGGAGCGAGAAAGGTGTTTTCACAGCTTTGGCTACGGCTTTAGATAAATAACGTTCAGAAAGGATATTAAACACGGCTTTTGCTTTTGCAAAGGGCCCCTTACTAAAAGTTCCCGTTTTTGTGCTTTCGCTGAACTGAAAGTAAACCATTACTTTAGATTCGATGCCACTTGCATTTAGTGCATCACTTAATCTGAGGCAGGCCCTTCCGGCGCCTCCATTACCTTCGTATGTATTTAGGTGTACTACTTTCAATGAATCAAACTTAGATAATTGTTTCTTTTTAAACGGTTATGCAGCCTAAAATAATATATATTTTCAATCTTTATTAAATTCTTGTGTATTTTCGTCAGAATTGATTTTTTACAGACTTTAGGCAACAGTCCTGTAATGATCGTCTATTTATAAGAACAAAAAAAGCAATATGGGTAACCTGTTAACCGACAGACAGTTTTGGGTGAATTATTGGGAAAGCAAGACCGGGTTATCGGTTAGTATTCCCGAGGACTATCTTTTTCATAAAGAACTCGCAGACATCATTAATGGCCAAAAAGTTAAAACGGCTATTGAATTGGGTGGTTTCCCCGGATATTATGCCGTGTTTCTGAAGAAGTATTTTAAACTTGATGTTACCCTGCTCGATTATTTTGTGCACCCACCGGTTACCAACTCTTTATTGCAGGCCAATCAACTAAACGAAGCGGATATCCATATTATTGAAACGGATTTGTTTAATTACGTGCCGGAGCAACAATACGATCTTGTTTTATCTTGTGGTCTTATTGAGCATTTTAATGATACTGCCGACATCATTAACAGGCATATTAATTTTGTAAAACCAGGGGGAACTCTGTTTATTACACTGCCTAATTTTAAAGCTTTAAACGGTTGGTTTCAAAAGAACTTTGATAAGGAGAATTACGACAAGCACAATATTGATTGTATGGATCCCAGGCTGCTCGAAAACATTTGTAAACAAGCGGGTTTAGAGGTGGTAAAAGCCAAATATTTTGGTCATTTTAGTTTATGGCTAGAGAATCAGCAGCAAAAACCGGCAGGAATAAGGTTGTTAAAAAAATCACTGTGGCTGGCTGGTAAAATCTTCACCAAAGTATTCCCCTTCAATTCCAAACAGCTTTCGCCTTACATTATTTTAGAAGCAAGAAAGCCTTAGATTTTACTTAATTCGCTGTACTACGTAACGTTTCAATCTATCCCATAAGGTTCCTTTTCTGTTTTTCAGGAAACCCTTGATGGCTGCATATGCAGCAGGACTTTCGGCTATCGTATCAGGAAACTGGGTGATAGGTTTCGGATTGATGATGACATTGTAAATATCGTTAATCCCCGAATGTATGCCTGATCCATCATGACCTATATTGTTTACCAGCGATTGAGAGGGATTAAGCGTTAATCCTCCTTTTAAAAATATGGAAGCGTACCATCTTATTGCCCACGAATTGTTCCTGCCGCTTTTAAAGTCTTCCATCTGTTTCCAGAAATTCATCGTATGCTCAATAGAAAAGGCACTTTTTGCTGATTTGTCAAACTTAGCCATCAGGGTATCTATGTTTGGCTCAAAGTGGTCCCATGCGCGTTCCCAAGTAGCCCAGCCCCAGCTGGTGGCAGCACGATAGAAGAAGGTTTCAGGTAAATCAGCATCCTTTAAATTGTACATATAAGCGCCAATATGCATTACTTTGCTTTCATCGCGGTACCGACTTAATGCTTCATTGAAATACGTTAAGGTATAAGGTGAAGTGATCAGATCGTCTTCAAAAACAATTACTTGCTTGTAGTCTTTTATGAGTTTGCTTACCCCAATGATAATCGATTTGGCAAGCCCCATATTTTCCTTGCGCTCTACAATCTCTACCGATTTAAACCCATCAATATTTCTAAGCAATTCCCTTACTTCAAGCACATTCTTTTCGTCGGCCTCCGATTTAAATCCATCAGAAAACACAAATAGCCTGCTTTCAGATGCAAGTTCATTCTGCTGTAAAAATTTAATTGTTCGCGCAGTATGTTCAGGACGATTGTAAACAAATAATGCTATGGGAGCAAAGGTTTGCATAAATCTAATCTTTTATACCTTCTACAATTAAAGACGAATAACCCAGTGGTTCATTAAAACGTTTATCGTACCTTTTAGATCTGATCACGTGCCCATCTTTACTATCCCATTCATTAAAATGGAACTGACCATTCTCATCATAATACTCCAAAAGATTTACGCGATAGCCTGACTCTTCGAATGCTTTTGATAGCGTTTTATAATCATATAATAATTTATGGTCATGAGCGCCCTCTCCATGTCCACCTGTGCTGTTCTTTATTTTAGCCTTAAGCTGAATGAGCTCCAGGATGTTTTTGGGCTTATATACAATTTCTCTTATTACCTTTCTTAAGGACATCTTTAATGTGTTATGATTTATGGTAAACTTAAAACGTTAAATGCAAGGTGCTAATATATCAATATTAAAATTTATGTTAGGTCTAACCTGGCTGGTCTTTTGAACCTTTTAATTTCTGGTATAATGTAATTAGCAGCAACGATTTAAGCATCATTATACCTTGATGCCTTGTTTTTGGGATAAGTAAAATCCAAAATGTAGAACAGGCATAAGCAACCAATGTCGCCATTGCTGCCCCAGCTATTCCATATTTAGGAATCCAGAAAACGTTTAATATAATATTGATCAAGGCACCCATCGCGGTACGCAGCATAGATAATTTTGTGTAGCCCTCGGCAATTAAGAACTGAGCACTTGCAGTACCCAAAAATACAAAGATACCTGCCCAGATGTGTATCGACAACACATGCGCACCACTATAAAATTCAGGTTTAAATATTCTGAAGAGATATGGAGCCGTAAATGTGATAAATATGGCCAGAACCATGCTTATCCAAACCATTAAATCGTACAGGTTTTGCATCCTCTTTTCATACCGCTGGAGGTTGTCCCTGCGGGCATTCATAATGGCGGGGAATACTGAGGCGGCTACAGCAACGGGGATAAAATACCATGCTTCGGCAAACTGAACTGCATTGGCATAAATCCCCAGCTCTCCGGTACCTTTATAGTATTCGATCATTAGCTTATCAATGTTCATGTAAATGGAAACAAGGATCGCTGAAAATGCCAGGGGCCAGGAGTTTTTTAACAGAAATTTGGCGATATCGCTTTTAAATGTCCATCTGAAAACTGATTCTCCATTGTTCTGATAAATAAAGAGGTAACCCGCTGCCAGCAATGCGGCGTCTAGCAAAAGTGCAAAAATAAACCATTTCAAACCGGCGCCAATGATGATCAAAGCAAGCTTAATCGCAGCAGAAAGAACGTTTCCTGCAATTTGTACACGCATAATGTACTTGCCTTGCGTTCTGGATTGAAAGAAACTGTCAATGATATTGAACGATTGGATTAAACCGGTAAATCCAACAGTCATAATAAAAACCAATGGAGTGTCGATTCTGTTATAGCTATTAGCTATAACGTATGTTGTGTAGATCAGTGGAAGAACAATAAGGCCTCCCATAAACTTTATGGCAAAGCCTGTTCCAAGCAATTCATTTTTCTTTTCAGGATTGCGCAATAGTTCTCTGGTTATAAAACCATCTACCCCCAAGGCTGCTGCTGCAGTAAAAAAGGTTACAAAAGCCACGGGGTAATTAAGTATTCCGTTTTGGTCTTTCCCTAAATAATTTGTTACGGCAATACCTACCACAACTTTAATGGCCATGCTTCCAACTCTGGCCAACATTAGCCAGCCTGTGTTTTTCACATATTTCTCCAGGGCCGCCTGATCAAAACCTTTAATGCTTGGGATCTTCACACTCAATCTGTCTCTTAGTTTTTTTAGGTTAAGGGTGCGCCAACTGATACTTTACAGTCATGTCCAGGTTGTCCATGCGGTGGGTTCAATTTTACTTCTTTATCTGTTGCAGGCGCTTGTTGTTGTGCAGGGGCTGCAACAGGAGCTTGTACGGCAGGAGCGGTTGTGTTTTTTGCATTAAGTGGGGCGCCTACAGGAATTGAGCAGTCGTGAAATGGCTGACCATGTGCCGGATTATTTGCCGGCCTTTCGCCAGTAGCTGCACTTTGCTGAGCAGGAACCGATGTGGTAGTAGATGGTGCTGATGGAACGCCATTTGGTGTAGGTGTAACAATATTCTGAGTTTCTTTAGGGCTGGTCTGACAAGCAGAAAAGCCGAATGCTAAAAAGCAGATGTAAAGGATTTTTTTCATTGAATATTTTTTTAGGGATTAAAGGGATAATTATCTTGAAGTTTTTTTGTTGATGTAATCCATTAGTTGGTCTTTACTAAAGTCAAACTCAAAGGCTTCGGTTACTTTAAAATAGTTCTGTTTATCTGCAACCGAATCATAGGCCGATTTACTTATCTCAAGCCTGGAGGCATCAAAGTCAAAAACTTTTACAAGAGCTGTCAGTTGAGATGCTGAAATTTTATTGTTGTTCAATGCGCTTTTAACCAGCTTTATTTTGCCGCTATCAAAATCCGCACGCCTCACCATATTTAAAAGTTGATCAAAGGATTGGTTACTCATGATTTTATCTCTGGACAATGTAGGGCGTGTAGGTCTGCCAGGTTCAGCAGGTCTCGAAGGGCGTGTTGGGCCATCGGGGGTACTATCAAATATCCCGTCCCAGTCATCTAAGGCATATTGATTGGCATCAAACATGGGTAGGGTTTTAACCACCTTGAGCCCATCAAAACTTGAATAACGTGCAATTGTTCTGCTATTTCTTGTAAGGGATAGGGTTGTTTTTGCGATCTGTCTATTGTTTCTCATGATGATAACAGTTGGAGAAGTGTTTTCTACGTCATAAAAGCGGAAGCGGCCTTTTGAAGAACCAACCTGTTCATCATTTACATAGACAACAATTTTTCCCTGTTCGGCAACTTCAATAAACAATTCTGTGTCGGTGCCTGAATTCTGTGCAAAGATTAAAGATGTTTGCAGCAGTGCTGCGATAAATAATAAGAGCGTTTTCATAATGATTTTCTTAGTATGTATGTTGTTAAATCTAATTTCATAAGATCTGCAACATTTAAAAATGTAACATTAATTCTTCAAGATGTGTAATTTGCCATTCAACATCTTCAGGTTTTTCTTTATTTAAAGGGTTAAAGTAAATGGCCTTAATTCCATATGCCTGGGCACCGCGAATGTCTGCTTCAACGCTGTCCCCAATCATAACAGATTCATGTTTTTCTGCGCTGGCCTTGTCCAGCGCATATTCAAAAATAGCTTTGTCAGGTTTATTAACACCAACATCCTCAGAAATGATCACATTTTTAAAGTACGGATTTAAACCTGACCGATCCATTTTGGTTAATGTACTTTCCTTAAAGCCATTGGAAATGATATGTAAGGTGTACTTTTTTTGAAGGTAAGCCAATACCTTTTCGGATCCTTCAAATAAATTAGTTCTTGTCGGGGTCAGGTTCACATAGTCCTCTTCAAATTGTTGTGGCACAAGTTCAGGGGATACCCCTAGCTGAATAAAAGTCTTTTTAAATCGCTCTGATCTTAAAGTTTCTTTGGTGATGGTGCCTACATGATATTGCGCCCAAAGCAGATGATTGTTTTCAGTATAAGTCGTTATGAAATCCTCAGCAGATGTTAATCCGAGTTTCTGAAGCTCATAATGTGTATAAAGCTCATGCAAAGTTTCCTGAGCATTTCTGTCAAAATCCCAAATGGTATGGTCTAAATCGAAAAAAATATGTTTAATCATAGTAAAAACGCCTTACTGCTTAAGCCCATATGCCAAATCTCCGGCATCGCCTAATCCGGGCACAATATACGCTTTACTGGTCATTTCTTCGTCAATAGCGCCAAGCCATAACTTAGCTTTGGGTAAATTTGCCCTTACATGTCTAACGCCTTCGGTACTTGCAATTACCGAAACAATGTGTAATTCTTTGAGTGGATATCTTCGTATTAATTCCTTACAGCAAAGTACCATTGTCAGACCGGTTGCCAGCATAGGGTCGGCTATGATCACGGTTTTATCCGTTAAATCAGGCGACGAAACATGTTCCATTTGTATCTCAAAACTTCCGCTTTTGTGGGTTCTTCTGTAGGCAGCAATAAAAGCAGCATCAGCTTGATCAAAAACATTCAGCAATCCCTGGTGTAAGGGGAGTCCTGCCCGTAAAATCGTTGCCAAAACCGGCTGATCCAACAATTGCACGCTTGGTGCAATGCCCAATGGGGTTTGGGTTTCCGTTTTTGTGTATTCAAGCGTCTTGCTGATTTCATAGGCAAAAAATTCACCTATACGTTCCATATTTCTGCGGAAACGCATGGCGTCTTTTTGGATGTGCTCATTCCGAAGTTCCGAAATGAAAACATTGGCATGTGAATTTATTTTGCTGAGTTCGAATATCATCACATAAATTTAAACAAAATTGCCCTCTAAAACAATTGGTTGCTCTTTTAAGTTAAAGGTGTTACAGTTGCCACCTTCAGCTTGGCGGCTGCATAGCCGTTGTGTACTTTTTTTTGTAAATTTGAAAATTATGCCAGGTACCATCTAAAATTAAAAATCATAAAAAGCACGGATGAAATTTCAACTTGTTTCAGATTATAAACCTACAGGCGATCAACCTAACGCCATTCAACAACTGGTTGAGGGTGTGAATGGAGATGAACATTATCAAACGCTTTTAGGTGTTACCGGTTCAGGAAAAACATTTACTGTTGCCAATGTAATTCAGCAAACTCAAAAGCCTACTTTAATCCTCAGCCACAATAAAACGCTTGCGGCACAACTGTATGGAGAGTTTAAACAATTCTTCCCAGAAAATGCCGTGAACTATTTTGTGTCTTATTACGACTATTACCAACCTGAGGCTTTTATGCCCAGTACCAACACCTATATAGAAAAAGACCTTAGTATAAATGAAGAAATAGAGAAATTAAGATTACGTACTACATCGGCACTCATGTCGGGTCGCAGGGATGTGATCGTGGTTTCTTCCATTTCCTGTATCTATGGTATGGGTAATCCTGAAGATTTTTCAAGATCAGTATTTCGTTTCTCAGTAGGAACTCGGATCTCACGCAATTCATTTTTACATAGTCTGGTCGAGATTTTATATGCACGTACCACAAATGATTTTAAGAGGGGGACGTTTAGGGTAAAGGGCGATACCGTAGATATTTTTCCTGCTTACCTGGATACGGCTTATCGTGTTTCATTCTTTGGCGACGATATTGAAGAGCTTAGTGCTATTGATCCTGTGACTGGGAAAACACTTGAGAAGCTTGAAGATATGGCCATTTACCCTGCCAATTTGTTTGTAACGCCAAAGGACAGGTTTAACTCTTCTATCTGGGGTATCCAGGAAGAACTGGAGATCAGGAAAAATCAATTGATTGACGACAGACAATTACTGGAAGCAAAAAGACTTGAAGAAAGGGTAAATTTCGATATCGAAATGATGAAAGAACTGGGCTATTGTTCAGGTATTGAAAATTACTCAAGGTTTTTCGATGGACGTTCGCCGGGAATGAGGCCTTTCTGCTTACTTGATTATTTTCCCGACGATTATTTGATGGTGATTGATGAGAGCCATGTCACTGTTCCGCAGATCAGAGCCATGTATGGCGGCGACAGATCCCGTAAAATGTCGCTTGTAGAATATGGCTTCCGCTTGCCTTCAGCACTGGATAACCGCCCGCTTAATTTTGATGAATTCGAGCGTTTGGCACCACAAACGATTTATGTAAGTGCGACACCTGCCGATTATGAACTGCAAAAATCTGATGGGGTGTATGTGGAGCAGGTAATTCGCCCCACTGGCTTGCTAGATCCCTTAATTGAAGTTCGTCCGGCAATCAACCAGGTCGATGATTTGCTTGATGAAATCGATAAAACCATTAAAATGGGCGATAGGGTATTGGTAACCACGCTTACAAAAAGAATGGCTGAGGAATTGACCAAATATATGGACCGCTTAAACATCAAAGTCCGCTATATACACTCTGAAGTAAAAACACTGGAACGTGTAGAAATTTTAAGGGGACTTAGATTAGGTGAATTTGATGTGCTGATAGGGATTAACTTGTTAAGGGAAGGTCTGGATTTGCCGGAAGTTTCTTTTGTAGCCATACTGGATGCAGATAAGGAAGGCTTTCTTCGTTCTGATCGCGCGTTAATTCAAACAATTGGACGAGCTGCACGTAATGATAGGGGGAGGGTAATCATGTATGCCGATAAAATTACAGATTCTATGGCAAGAACTATAGAGGAGACCAACAGAAGAAGAGACAAACAAATTGCTTATAATCTGGAAAATGGCATCGTCCCTAAAACTGTAGGTAAAAGCAGAGAGGCAATACTCGAGCAAACATCAGTATTGGATTTCTCTGGTAATGCTACCCGTGCAAAGGCATATGTAGAAGTTGATGAAGTGAGCATAGCTGCTGATCCGATTGTTCAGTACATGACTAAGCCCGAAATGCAAAAATCAATAGACAAAACACGTAAAGACATGGCTAAAGCTGCAAAAGAGATGGACTTCTTGTTGGCTGCAAGATTGAGAGATGAGATGTTTGCAATGGAAAAAATGTTTGAAGAAAGATTTGGTAAATAATGGACGGAAAAAACAGAAAAGACATATATCCGGGTTTAGAAGTGGATATCATATTGAAAAAAGATCAGCGTAATGGTGCATTAACAAGAGGCATTGTCAGTAATTTATTAACCTCAGCACCATATCACTCCAGAGGAATTAAGGTTCGGTTGGAAGACGGGCAAGTGGGCAGGGTTGCAGCCATTGTTGATGAAGAATAAATATGAAGAATAAATAAGGTATATTGTAATTGCTTTGCAATAATCTAATTGCGTTTGTAATATTGATATCGCAACTGTGTCTATATTTTACCAATAAATCTCTTTTCAAAGGTTGCAGAGAGGTTAGTAAGGCTGTAATTGAACAGTTTTACTTAAATTTGTAAATATTAAAATAAAGAAATGGGACTTATAAAATTCATATTAATATCGGTACTGGTCATGTATATTATCCGGATCATCCTCCGTTTAATATTTCCTGTAGTATTGAGAAGTATGTTTAGCAAAGTTCAGCAGCAAGCTGCAAACCAGTCTCGCCAGCCGAACAATCAACGCTATTCAAAGCCAGAAGGCGACATCTCAATCGAATACGTACCACCTAGAGAAAAGAAGGGAAATTCAGATAAATTAGGCGATTTTGTAGATTACGAAGAGATAAAATAGCCGTTTTTTTGCCAGTTTTTTATTTTTTTTAAAAAGGATTTTTTATCTAAGTTTGGGGTTAGTTTAAATCATAAACAAACCTTAATGAATAATTGGTTAAAAGCAAATGGCATACACCTGGCCATTATTGGATTTTTTATAATCATCTGTTTTGTCTACTTCAGTCCTGTCCTGCAAGGTAAGGCACCTGCTCAGGGAGACGTTTTGGGAGCTAAGGCAACCGCCACGGAAATCATGCACTACAAAGAAAAAGATGGTAAAGGTCCATTATGGACTAACCAGATTTTTGGTGGTATGCCGGCATACCAGATTTGGGTTCAGCATCCGTATAATGGAGCAACTTATGTCATCTCTCTAATAAAAACTATTTTTCCTGACCCGGTAGATTCGGTTTTATTGTACCTTGTTGGTGCCTATTTCCTGTTTATCGTGCTGCGCATCAATCCATGGCTGGCAGCAGCGGGAGCAATAGCTTTCGCCTTTACATCGTATAATTTTATCATTATTGCTGCAGGGCATAGCAACAAAGCACTTGCTATTGCATTTTGTGCGCCAATAATCGCCAGTGTAATTTTAACACTCAGGGGAAAATATTGGATAGGGGCAAGTTTAACTGCTTTATTCCTTGCATTAGAGATCAGGTCAAACCATATTCAAATGACCTATTACCTGATGATTGCTTTGTTAATATTCATCGGTATTGAAATTTACCATGCTGTAAAAGCTAAGAAACTTGACCAGTTGGGCAAGGCTTTAGGCTTTTTGGCCGTTGGAATGCTGGTTGCATTTATGGTTAATACAGGTAAGCTATGGACTACTTACGAGTACGGCAAAGAATCTAACAGAGGCAAATCTAACTTAACTACCGATGCGGCAGAGGAGAAAAATGGCTTGTCAAAAGAATATGCTTATGGCTGGAGTCAGGGTATTGGCGAAAGTTTTACTTTCCTGATCCCGGACCTTTATGGTGGTGCAACCAGTATAGATGCATTGGTAAAGCCCGAAAGCCATACTTATAAAACTTTGCAGGGTATAACCGGCGGCGATCCAACACAGGCAATAGGCCAGCTGGCAGGACAAATCGGCTTGCAGCAATATTGGGGCGAGAAACCTGGAACATCCGGCCCGTACTACTTTGGTGCTATCGTATGTTTCCTGTTCGTGTTTGGCTTACTAATCGTAAGAAGCAGATTAAAATGGTGGATACTCGGTACAACCATTCTGTTCATGTTCCTGTCATTCGGAAAGAACTTCCCGTTGATCTCTGACCTTTTCTTCGAGTATTTCCCGTTGTATAATAAGTTTAGAGCAGTTGAGTCTATTCTGGCCCTTGTTGGTTTAATGGTCCCTGTTTTAGCTTTTCTTGCCATTAAAGAAGCTCAGGAAGGCACTTATGATCAAAAAACACTTGTTAAAAAACTGACGATCGCAGGTGGGATAACTGGTGGTTTTGCACTAATTGTGGCCATCATGCCTACCGCGCTGTTTAGCTTCACTACAGCTAATCATCAGTTAATGGTACAGGCGCTTACACAGATGCTTCAAAATAATGCCAGCGTTGCGCAATCTATCGCCAATGCACTTATTGCCGATAGGGCTGATATTGCACGTGCAGATGCCATTCGTTCATTCCTGTTTATTGCTGTTGGATACGCTTTGGTATGGGCACTTATCACTAAAAAGATCAACATGCAACTTGCATTTATCCTGTTGGGATGCGCCGTTATGATTGACATGTGGCAGGTAGATCGCCGTTATCTGAACAACGGTAATTTTGCGAGTAAAACGGATTTAAATAACCATTTCCAACCACGTGAAGTGGATACTTTCATCTCTTCAGATAAGGATCCTGATTTCAGGGTAATGGATTTAACCATTAATACTTTCTCCGATGCAAGTACTTCTGCTTTCCATAAAACCATCGGCGGGTATCACGCAGCAAAACTGAAAAGATATCAGGAACTGATAGACAACCAGCTTACCAAAAGTGTTAACCAGGATGTGCTGGACATGCTGAACACGAAATATATCATCACCCAGGATCCTAAAAACGGATCTTACCAGATGAAAAATAATGCAACAGCAGCAGGAAACGTATGGATTGTTCAGAACGTCCAGTTTGTTAAAGATGCGGATGAGGAAATGAAAGCAATTAGCAGCTTTGATCCTAAAAAAGAAGCTATTGTTGATGTCAGATACAAAGATCAGATCAGCTCTAAGAATGTTGGGGCAGATCCAACGGCTTCCATTAAGCTGGATAGCTATAGCCCCGATCATATGATTTACTCTTACAGCGCTCCTCGTGATATCATTGCTGTGTTCTCTGAAATTTATTACGATAAAGGATGGAATATGTATGTTGATGGGGTTCAGAAACCATACTTCAGAGCAGATTATGTACTTCGTGCTGCGCAGCTTGATGCGGGTAACCATAAGGTTGAATTTAAATTTGAGCCAACTTCATATTATTTGGGTGAAAAAATCTCTTTGGCCGGTTCTATCCTTTTAGTAGCTGGTCTTGGATTTGCGTTCTATGACGATAAGAGAAAGAAAAAAGCAGCTAAATAATAGTCGTTTATAAAATTTTACACAGGCCGTTACTTTAAAAAGTGGCGGCCTTTTTTTTTGTCCTTCCGGTTAATCATAATGTTTTCTTAACGCCTTGTTAATCTACGTGTTGCAAATTTGTATAATAAACTAATATCCTATGTTGGAACTGTTTTTAATAGTATGTGTCATTGCAATAGTAGCTTTCTTTTTCAGCCCATACGAATTAACAATGGAGGAAGATGATATCTAAAAGAGAAGTTGATATAGCTGTAATTTCCGACGTTCACCTTGGGACATATGGTTGTCACGCCAAAGAATTGTTAAAATACCTTAAAAGCATTAAACCTAAAATGCTGGTGCTGAACGGCGACATCATAGATGTATGGCAGTTTAGTAAAAGATACTGGCCAGAAACCCATATGAAGGTCGTTCGAAAACTAATGAAATTTGTAGTAGAGGGCGTTCCAGTATATTATTTAACAGGTAATCATGATGAATTGCTGAGAAAATTTGCCGACATGCATTTAGGTGCATTTCACCTTCAGAATAAGCTGATCCTGGAACTCGATGGAAAAAAGGCATGGTTCTTTCATGGTGATGTTTTTGATGTAACCATGCAGCATTCTAAATGGCTGGCCAAACTTGGTGCAGTAGGTTATGATACACTGATTTTGATAAACAGTTTTGTAAACTGGTGCCTTACTTCTATAGGAAGCGAGAAGATGAGTTTCTCTAAAAAAATTAAAGCCAAGTTTAAAGATGCGGTAAAATTCATCAATAAGTTTGAGTATACCGCTGCAGAACTTGCAGTCGAAAAAGGTTACCAGTATGTGATCTGTGGGCACATTCACCAACCCGAAATGCGTACCATTACCACAGAAGATGGTGAAGTAACTTATCTGAATAGTGGCGACTGGGTTGAAAATTTAACAGCACTCGAGTACTACGATAAAGGCTGGAAGATTTTTAAGTACGATCAAAAGGACTTTGAGAAGGATGAAGCAGAGGAAGGTGTTTTGTCAGACAGTGAAGATCTTCACAGTAAATTGGATATTAATACTTTATTGCAAAAGATTAAATTAGAAATTGCCTAGCGCGTTAAACCTGCATGAGCTTACATTTGTTCTTTTACTTTGAATTCAGCTCATGCAAGCTTTATAACCTATAAAAAAGCAATATATTCTGATTAAAATTACAGATATTCGGTGCGGATGAAGATACTTTACGCCATTCAGGGAACCGGTAATGGACACATTAGCCGGGCAAGAGAAATTGTGCCATTGCTACAGCAATATGGAGATGTTGATCTTTTAATCAGCGGAACCCAGGCCGATGTTAAATTAACACAGCAGGTGAAATATCAGCTTCATGGCTTTAGCTTTATTTTCGGTAAAAAAGGTGGTGTAAATCATTATGAAACGTGGAAGGAAATGAATCTTCCCCTTTTTATTAAAGACATGCGTAGTGTGCCGCTTAAGGAGTATAATCTGATCCTTAATGATTTTGAACCGGTTACCGCCTGGGCTTGTAAACGCCAGCGGATAGAAAGCGTTGGGCTCAGTCACCAGGCTTCCTTTCAATCTAAAAAAGTTCCTAAACCTAAAAGTATAGATTGGGCGCAGCTGGTTATGAAATACTATGCTCCTGCATCTCATTATGTTGGCTTCCATTTCGATAGATATGATGATTTCATTTATACACCGGTAATTCGTGCTGAAATCAGGAATATGATTGTTTCAAACCTGGGCCATTATACCGTTTACCTGCCTGCAATAGACGATAAATTTCTCGTTCCTATCTTAAAACAAATCCCGCATATCAAATGGGAGGTCTTCTCTAAACATACTAAAGTGGCCTATACTGATGAAAATGTGGCTGTTCAGCCGGTGAATAATGAGTTGTTCAATAAGAGCTTAGCTTCCTGCGAAGGTTTGTTTACAGGTGGCGGATTTGAGGGGCCTGCCGAAGCATTGCATATGGGTAAAAAATTGCTTGTTGCGCCCATGAAATTTCAGTACGAACAGCAATGTAATGCTTTCGCATTAAAGCAATTCGGACTACCCGTAATATGGGGAAGCAATAGAAACTGGTTGCCAATTATTAAAAACTGGGTAAGCAATCCTCAGGAGCATCAATTTCATTTTCCAGATGAAACCGCTGCGGTAATTGATAAAGTTGTGAGGCAGTTTGCCAGATAATTTGCTTTACTTTGCCTTAATATACAGGCATGATCAATCAATTTAGAAATTTAAACCCCATAAACCTGCTCATATTATTCGCATATACATTTTTTATGCGCATGGCAATATTTGCTGACCTCCCTCCATCGCTTCAGTTTGAATTTTTAGAACCGTATACTAAATTCTTTATTCAGATGCCTCTTCAAAATACTTTTTCGCCTGCAGGCAATGTTTTTTTTGCAGGGATAATCATTTTTGTACAGGCAATCCTGTTTAACAGGGTGGTCAACAATCATGGCTTGTTAAGTAAGCCGGGGTATTTACCTGCACTGTTATATGTTACCGCTTCGAGCTTGTTTATGCCTTTTCTTATTCTGAGTCCTACTTTGATTTGTAATTTCCTCATGATATGGATAATGGACAAATTTTTGAAGATGGGGAAATCTCTAAACGCAATCATGACGATGTTTGATGTAGGGATGATCATCGCTATCGGAACGCTTATTTATTTTCCTTTTATTGTCATGCTGGCCATGCTGTGGTTTACATTATTGCTATACAGGTCGTTTAGCTGGCGAGAGTGGATTTCTGGTCTGGTGGGGTTCTTAACCATATTTTTCTTTGTAGGCGTTTACTACTATTGGAATGATAATTTGTCCATGTTCTACAAGATCTGGCTGCCGTTAACCAATAAATTCCCATCTGTATTTACAATCAATTATAACGACTACCTGGTGCTGGTTCCGGTGGTGGTGATGATTGTTCTGGCCACACTGCAGCTGCGCGAGAACTTTTTTAGAAGCTTCATCAGTACACGAAAGGCATTTCAAATGCTGTTCTTTATGTTCATCATCAGCATTGTCAGTTTTTATACCAAACCCGATTTCAGGTTATATCATTTCTTGTTGTGTGTACCCCCGGGAGCGGTTTTATTGGCGTACTATTTCTCAAATGCCAAAAAAAGATGGTTTTATGAAAGTATGTTTCTAATCCTGGTTTTTGCTATTCAGTACTTTTTGTTTGTTTAACTTTTTTTAACAATTTGAAATGTTGAAACTTGCTAAAGATTAATAGCTTTGTGCAATGAAGTTTGGAGTAGCTGTCCTGAATGCATAATCTTGTCATAGATATTGGTAACACGAATAGTAAACTGGCTGTTTTTAATAACCGGAAGCTGGTTGAATATCAAACGCTGAAACAAGTAACGGCTGAGGCGCTGATAGGTTTAATTAAGCAGTATAAGATTAGCAATTCAACAATTTCAAGTGTAGCCATTGAATTTGAAGATGTCATTGGCATTTTAAAAGAGAACACAAATTATATTGAGTTTTCTACAAGGATAAACACTGGAATCAAGAATCACTATAAAACACTTTCTACGCTGGGTTTGGACAGGTGGGCAAAGATTATTGCAGCCCATTATTATTATCCCAAAAGAAATTGTTTTATAATTGATGCAGGAACTTGCATCACATATGATTTGCTGGATAGCGATGATGCCTATTTTGGAGGTAGTATAAGTTTAGGCTTACACATGCGTTTTGAAGCATTACATCATTTTACCCGCAGATTGCCCCTCGTAAAGTGGGATAGAACTGAAACAGAGATACCCGCGGGTGAAGACACGCCAACTGCCATTAAAAGCGGAGTTTTACAAGGCGTAATTAATGAAGTTGAGGGATTTATTTCCCATAAAAATAAAGAAAATAAGGATCTGACGGTACTAATAACAGGAGGAGATGCAGCTTTTTTGCTGAAACAATTAAAAAACAGCATCTTTGCGCCTCAAATTATATATTGTTATTGCTTACCAGTATTTCTGTTAATGCGCAGGTTACAACACAGTCGCCATACTCCAGGTTTGGACTTGGAAACGTAAAAGGAGCATTACTTCCTCAGTTTAAGGCAATGGGTGGTATTTCCACAGGGGTTTATAAACCCAGCGGATTTAGCAATATTAATATGCAGAACCCCGCATCCTATTCCGGAATCACAATGACCACACTTGATATGGGTTTAAGCGGAGCTTTTACTACCCTAAAAGATGGCTCAAAATCTGAAAGCAGTTTTAACGGTACACTTAGTCATGTTGCACTTGCTTTCCCGGTAATATCAGGAAAATCAGCTTTAAGCTTTGGTTTGTTGCCATTTACAGAGCTTGGTTACGAATATACGGTTAGTGATAAACTGGATACAAACAGCGTAAATTACCTTTATTCAGGAGAAGGAAACTTAACAAAAGCATATTTTGGTTACGGACAGCAATTCGGAGACCATTTCAGAATTGGTGGTAACATCGAATACATATTCGGAAACCTGCAGGAAAGCGCCTCTTTAGAGCCGGTTAATCAGGTTGCCCGTAATAGCCGCAACATTAAAAAGAATAGTGTTGGTGGAATTGGTTTTTCTTACGGCGCACAATATGAAATTCCACTGGGAACAAGAAAACGCATTACTTTAGGTTATTCAGGATCCTCTTCTTCGTCAGTCAATTACAAAAAGACTTTCTTAACTACCTTATACCAAAGGGATAATGAAGGTAATGAATTGCCACAAGTTGATACTGTTAAAATAGTTGAAAACAGCTCAGCTAAAATGAAACTTCCATTAATGCACAATTTCGGGATCTCTATTCAAAGAGATAACAAATGGATGATTGGTGCCGATTATAGAATGGGCCAGTGGTCTAAATTGAGCATGGATGGTGTTAATCAGGGATTGCAGGATAGCTGGGGTTTCTCGGCAGGTGGACAAATCACGCCGGATGCAAGTGCAGTTTCGGGATATTTTAAGCATGTAGATTATCGTGTTGGATTCCAGTATGATAAAACCTATATCCAGCTAAATAATCAGGACGTAAAGCAAATGGCAGTTACCTTTGGTGTAGGGCTTCCTTTAGCACTTAGCAGAAGCTCTTTTTACAAGCTAAACTTTACTACTGAAGTAGGAAAAAGAGGATCACTAACGAACGGACTTATCCAGGAGAACTATATTAATTTCCATCTAGGATTTACACTTAACGATACCTGGTTCAGAAGATATAAATTCGACTAATGAAAACCGGGGGTATAATATATGGAAGTGTTATACTTTGTCTGCTGCAAATTTGTTTAAGCTCCTGTGGAGAAGACGACTTGAAGAAAGCCGCAAAGCTATCTGAAAAGATTGCCTTAAACAGGGACCGTACAACCGGTGTCGACATTATTTATAGCGACTCTGCTAAAGTTAAAGCGCAAGGGTTTGCACCTATTCTGGATAAAGTTACTCCCGCCAATGGCGCTGTTTATCAGGAAATGCCAAAGGGTGTAAAAATCAACTTCATCGACGAAATCACGACAAAGATCAAAGGCTCTATAACTTCAGACTATGCGATTATGAAGGATACCGAGAAGCTGACCATCTTCAGGAGAAACGTTGTTGTTGTTAATGAAAACATGACCTTTAATACCGAAGAATTGGTTTGGGACCAAAACAAGAAACTGTTTTTATCTCCAAAGGGAGTAGTTACAAAACCAGACGGTACAGTGCTTAATGCGGTCGACTTTACTGCTACCGAAGATTTCAATTTTATCAACTGGAAAAACGGATCGGGTGAGACCTATGTGCCGGATAATTTCGGAGAATAAGCACAATTATTTAAGGGCCTTATTTCCCTAATTTTTAAATACTTATTCAAATACAATTTAATATTTTCTTTTTTTAGCAAAAGTTGTATCTTGCGCCCTCTTAAAAAAAATTATAAATAAGAATATTATGGGTTTAATGACATTTTTGCGGAATCGCGCAGGCTATATTCTGATAGGAGCCATCGGTTTTGCAATTGTTGCATTTTTGGTTGGTGATGCAATTAACGTAGGTAAGCCTTTTTGGGCTGCTTCTCAAAAAGTTGTGGGGTCTGTTGATGGTGAGGATATAAACATAGATGAGTTTGGGGCTAAGGTTGATCAAAGCCTTGCTCAGTTCAAACAACAATATGGTGGTTCAGGCAATGCCCAAATGCAGGCTATGGCGGTTGATAATGTGTGGCAAGGTGAAGTAGCAAGAGTTCTTTTAGGAAAAGAGTATAACCGTTTAGGTATAAACGTTTCTGGTGATGAATTGGCTGACCTGATTAAAGGAGACAATCCAAGCCCGATAATTGTACAATATTTTGGAAACCCTCAAACTGGTCAGGTTGATAGAGCTCAGGTGATCAGAACCTTTAAAGAAGGTTACAAAGATCCTAATATGGCAAAACAGCTTCAGGCAGTTGAAGCTGAAATAGAAAGACAGGCATTACAACAAAAATATGTTAAGATGATCAGCAACGCTGTTTATGTAACTTCATTAGAAGCTAATGATGAATATATAAACCGTAATAAACTGGCTAACTTTAAATATGTTGGTCTTGAATATGCATCTATTCCTGACGCAAGCGTAAAGATTGCAGAATCTGATTACTCAGATTACTATAACGATAACAAACAACGTTTTGAAAACCCTACAGAAACACGTGCATTTGAGTATGTGTCTTTCAGTGTTAGCCCAACTAAAGAAGATTCTGCAGCGGTTAAATCTCAGGTTGAGAAACTTGCAGCCGACTTTAAAACAGCAGCCAACGATTCTCTTTTTGCTGCGGTTAACTCAGACGTTAAAGTTCCATACACTTATATTAATAAAGGTAAATTGGACCCAGCTGTAGATTCAGTAGTATTTAATCTGCCTGCAGGAAGTTTCTTCGGGCCTAAATTCTCAGGTAACTCTTACAAACTGGTTAAAGTTATAGATACCCGTTTCTCTCCTGATTCAGTGAAAGCAAGTCATATTTTACTTGATGCCAGCAAACTTGGTGGTGTAGATAAAGCTGTAAAAATGGCCGATTCGTTAAAAGGACTGATTCAAAAAGGCGCAAGCTTTGCTACTTTAGCCGCTCAGTACAGCGAAGACGGATCTAAAGATAAAGGCGGAGATCTTGGTACTTTTGCACGTGGCCAAATGGTGCCTGAATTCGAGAATGCTGCATTTAACGGTAGCGTTGGCGACCTTAAAGTGGTAACCTCACAGTTTGGTGTGCACTTAATTAAAATCGAGAAACAAATTGGTTCTTCAAAAGTGGCTAAACTGGCTTACATCGAGAAGAGCTTATTGGCAAGTAATAAAACTAAAGATGCGGCCTATAAAAAAGCAAGTAACTTCTTAAGTGAAGTTAAAGGTGGCAGTTTCTCTGAGCTTGCTCAGAAAAAAGGTTATACTGTAGGTGTAGCTGATAAAATTACACCAACACAAGGTTTCGCTCCGGGCTTAGATAATCCACGTCAATTAATTCGTGATGCGTATGATGCTAAAAAAGGAGATGTGTTAGACCAGGTATATCAAATGGATAATTCATTTGTGGTAGCACGTGTTACGGATATTAGACCAAAAGGAACATTACCATTAGATGCAGTGAAGAAAGATATTGAGCCAATGGTTCGTAACCTAGTTAAAGCTAAAATGCTTAAAGAAAAAGTTGACAAAGCATTACAAGGTGCGGCCAACATTGATCAGGTAGCTCAAAAACTGGCTAAACCAGCAACACCGGTTCAAAACATCGTATTCTCTAATCCTATTATCCCAGGCGGTGGCCAGGAAAATAAAGTGGTTGGAGCAGTATTTGGATCTCAGCCAGGTAAGCTTTCTAAAGCAATTGATGGCGAGCGTGGTGTTTATGCATTCTCAGTAGATGGATTTACTAATCCTGCACCGTTAGCGAATACTTATAAACAAAAAGAAATAATGATGCAGGCTACTGCTCAGCGCTCTTTGGGTGCGGCATTTCAGGCATTGCAAGATAAAAGCGACATAAAAGACAATAGGGTGAAATTCTATTAATCTTATTTTACGTAATTTTGTAACCGGAAGTAGTTTCTACTTCCGGTTTTTTTATTTTAGAGAGATGGAGATTCAAGAAAATTTTGTCAATAAAGTAGCGGCCAGCGGTTTAATTACGTTTAACCTTGAAGATTACCTTAATCAGGGCGAGAGAGTCGTTTATGATATTAAGGATAATCTTTTTCACGGACTAATGTTAAGAGAGAAAGATTTCAGAGAGTTTATAAAAGCGCACGACTGGGCCGCTTATACTGGTAAAAATGTAGCAATCACCTGCAGTGCCGATGCTATAGTACCTACCTGGGCTTACATGCTGTTAGCCAATAAAATGAAACCATATGCAAATGAGGTTGTATTTGGTAGCCTTGAAACATTAGAAGCCGTGTTGTTTACTAAAGCCCTGGCAAAGATTGATCTTAATGCCTTTGCCGGTGAGCGTGTGGTCGTAAAAGGTTGTGCAGATATTGATCTGCCTGTTGCAGCTTATGTAGAGATTACTAATCTGCTAACGCCAGTTGTAAAAAGCATTATGTATGGAGAGCCATGTTCTACTGTGCCCATATATAAGCGAAAGGATTAATTTTGGATTGTTTTTTGTTTTAGCTTAGGTATGAGAAAATCACTATTGTTTATTGTTGTTGCATTCCTAAGCTTTAGAGCCGCGGCCCAGGAGTTACCTTTTGTAAAGGAACCGGTGTTTCAACCCGGAGAGGTTTTAACCTATAAATTGAAATATGGATTTATTACCGCGGCAGAAGGCACATTAAAAGTGCTTAACTCTGATCTTAAATTTGAGGGTAATCCGACTTATAAATTAAGTGTGGATGGAGTAACCTCCGGAACATTCGATATCTTTTATAAGATCAGAGATCATTACGATTCCTACATAGATAAGGTTAACTTAAAGCCCTATTTCTTTCAGGAGAATATCAGGGAAGGGAGTTACAGGCGACAGGACAAAGCCAGATTTAATCAGGAGGAGAGGAAAGTAGTGGCTACAAAGGGTACATTTATTGCCCCTAGTAATCAAACATTCGACCTGGTTTCTTCTTACTATTTTGCCAGAAGCCTTGATGTCTCTAAAATGAAATCCGGTGATTTTGTTAAACTAAACTATTTCCTGAGCGATGAGATCAGTCAGCTCCAAATACAATATTTAGGTAAGGAAGTGATAAAGACTAAGCTTGGAAAAATAAGCTGTCTTAAATTTAGCCCTTCCATAAAGCCAGGAAGGATATTCCGTAAAGACAGTAAATTGTACTTATGGATTACTGATGATGGCAACAGGGTGCCTGTAAAGGCTCAGGTGGAGATTCTGGTAGGGTCAGTAATAATGGAAATTAAATCGGCCGATGGATTAAGGTATCCCCTGGCTATAGTAAAATAGAAGAAGATGATAGAAGTACAAAATACCCTCGTGCATGAAGACCTGATCAGGGAAAACTTTGTGTGCAACCTCAACAAATGTAAGGGTATTTGTTGTGTAGAGGGTGATGCTGGTGCACCTTTAGATGTAGCAGAAACAGCAATACTTAAAGAAATTTATCCAAAGATTCAGCATTTGCTTGAACCTAAGGGAATAGCCGCAATTGAAGAGCAGGGAACATCTGTCGTTGATGCAGATGGCGATTTAACTACGCCATGCGTAGATGGGCACAAAGAATGTGCTTATGTTACCTTCGAGAACGGAATTACGAAGTGTGGAATTGAGAAGGCATATGAGCAGGGAATAATCGATTGGCAAAAACCAATCTCTTGCCATCTATATCCGATCAGGGTAACCCAATACCCGGAATTTGAAGTTTTAAATTACGACAGATGGCACATCTGCCATGATGCATGTTCATTTGGAAGAGAGTTAAAAGTACCGGTTTATCAATTTTTAAAAGGGCCTTTGACCAGAAAATATGGTGCGGAATGGTTTAAAGAGCTGGAAGATAATGTATCTTCGGATAAAGACGTAAATAGTTAACACCTTAATAGATTTTTAAACAAACAAACGCTATAACTTGAAAGGAATAATTTTAGCAGGGGGAAGTGGCACAAGGTTGCATCCTTTAACCCTGGTAATGAGTAAACAAATGATGCCGGTTTATGATAAGCCGATGATCTATTACCCATTGTCTATATTGATGCTGGCGGGAATCAAAGAAATTCTGATCATCTCAACACCTCACGATCTCCCTAATTTCGAAAAACTTCTTGGCGACGGAGCATCTCTTGGTTGTAAGTTCTCTTACGCCGTACAAGAGCAGCCAAATGGTCTTGCACAGGCTTTTGTAATCGGGGCTGACTTTATTGGAAATGATAAAGTTGCTTTAGTGCTTGGAGATAACATCTTCTATGGCGATGGAATGGCTAAATTATTACAATCAAGTGCAGATCCGGATGGTGGTGTTGTATTTGCATACAGGGTTTCAGATCCTGAACGTTATGGTGTTGTGGAGTTCGACGATCAAAACAAAGCGATTTCAATTGAAGAGAAACCAGCTCAACCTAAATCAGATTATGCAGTTCCAGGCTTATATTTTTATGATAACTCTGTTGTAGAAATTGCGAAGAACATCAAACCTTCACCAAGAGGGGAATACGAAATTACTGATGTAAATAAAGTTTATCTGGAGCAAGGCAAGCTAAAAGTTGGCGTATTGAGCAGAGGTACTGCCTGGTTAGATACAGGTACTTTTGCTTCTCTGATGCAGGCCGGACAATTTGTACAGGTAATCGAAGAACGTCAGGGATTGAAAATCGGATGTATCGAAGAGGTTGCCTACAGAATGGGCTTTATTGATAAAGAGCAGTTAAGGAAAGTAGCCGAGCCTTTGGTGAAAAGTGGATACGGCTCTTACCTGTTGAAGATTTTAAGATAGCATTTTTTGCAAATAATAATTTTACCAACGAGTCATCCTGCAGTGAGCTTACCGCTGCCAATGCCTTCTGTTGGTGGAGGACTTTTTACCCTGCATGTTTTAGCTTATTAATGCATGCGGGGGAAACCTATAAAAATATAAAAGGCCTTTTTTACGCTAGTTGCAAAGATGTTATATACGTCATATTAATAGAGCCCGTAGCGGTTGTATTGTCTTTTACACTCAGTGAGTACATTTTTTGTCTCACCCTATGGCTGTACAAGCAGCCTCAAGTTTCTTTAATATTTACATGTAGAAGTAACCTCTTATACTTTTTTTCCAGACCTAAATGTCCAAAGGGATTTTAATAAGCTACCCCGGCATGGTATGTTCGCTATGGAGCAGGCAAATGACACTGCCAAATGCTGCCAGGAACTTAGTGAGCACGGTTTCAGTCTCACCCTATGGCTGTACAAGCAGCCTCTTATTTCTATACAAACAGCCTGGTGTCCCGTGGCATTCGAAAAGAGATAAAATTTTCCCGGATGGCATATCTATCAACCCAGGATCTAATCAATTACCAAGATCTACATTTTGTCATGCCTAGAGCATATGCGTTTCTGAAACGGACTTACAATAGAGCATTGTATATTGCTTTCAAGATAGGTGATGTCCACTAATAGACATTTCTACCTAAACAATTCAGTGAGTGTTAAAGTAACCTCACCCTATGGCTGTACAAACAGCCTCCATATTAAATAGCTTCCTTTCAAAGAACTGACTTTATCACCATCAGGACTGGCCTGAGCCTGATACTTCTATTCAACTACTAGCTGAATGCCCGCTCTGTCAGCTTTATAGGCAATTTTTTCTTTCAGGCTGTAATAACTCCAGTTCTGCAATAAGAACGGATCTTCTTTCGCTATTTCCTCCTTTAGTTCCTGATTGACGAGAATAAGTGTTGCCGCCTCATGCTTTACACACAGGTCTATCAGCATGCGGCTATACACATGRAGTTTATAGTCAATATATTTTCTTTCCTGATGCYGGTAGTCTTCCAGGCTTTTCCTTTTTCGCTTYCGTCCATGGCCACCYCGGTTAAAAGYAACCGCYTTCTTTACCCGGYAGATCGCYGCYTGTATGGCYARTCTCCGGTGTAGGAAYTCTTCCTTGTTSCCAATAGTATGTTCCTGGCTGCCGATTTTAACGGTAACGGGATGTTCAATAGATAAGGATGCTTCAGCAATGACGGAGGTATCCAAATGATGTTGTTCCTTTTCGATCTGAATGGCCGCCAACAGATAGATTTTGCCTTGATCCAGTTGGATATGGCTGGCACAAAGTTTTAGGGTGCCATTGAGTACCCTGTTCAGCATAATCTTTTTATCTGATCTGTCTTTACCCAAATAGGTCCTGAATGGAATCTGAAACAGCTTAAAGTAAAAATTTCGTCCATCGGGCGTATGGCTCAGCTTTGAAATCACTTCCGCCCCGAAAGGCAAGGGAATATTCTTTTTATAATTCCTCAGCGACTTTTCACCTTTCCAATAGGCCACCTTTTCCTTGTTAAAAGAGGATATCAGGGTGTTGTTTAGGTAGCTTAGAATATTTGTAGGAATCTGTCCTTTAAAATGATTGGAGAGCAGCCGATAGGTGGTGTTTTGACGGGAGGATTTTAAAATTCCGTTTTCCTCTTTCTTTTCATCAGCGATTTTAAGCTTGATTTCTTCTGTTAAATAAAAAAAATCTTTGACCTGTTCCTGCACAAAATGATGGCTCATGATCATGTTGGCGGCACGGAAACAAATCCGCTGCCAGCTGTACAATTGATCCTTTGCGGCCTTAATCTCTTCTTT
>NZ_JBFTIZ010000069.1:0-21180 GCF_056395165.1 Pedobacter sp. 10L46_2 | reverse complement strand
GTTAAAAGGAGCTAGTAATATTGGAAGCTCTTCACTTTCTGTTCGTAAAATATTGGTCGTTTTTCAGTTCAGCTTTGCAACCTGTTTAATCATATGTACTGCAGTGATCTATCAGCAGTTAAACTACATTAAAAATAAACCAATTGGTTATAATAATGGTGGATTAATAGAGATGCCCGCACAGGGCAATTTCGTTAACAGCGAGAAACTGGATCTTCTGAAAGATCAGTTGGTAAAATCTGGTGCGACCACAAGCATAACCTATTTCAGCACGCCATTAGGTGATGAGGGAAATAATACATTCAGTGTTGGGTGGCCTGGCAAAAATGTAAATGATAAGGTGCTGTTCAATTATCGCAGTGCTGGTTATGATTTTACTAAAACGCTTGGAGCACAGATGGTCAGCGGCAGGGAATTCTTAAGAAAGGCAGATTCACTAAATGTGATCGTTAATGAGGCAGCAATAAAAGTAATGGGATTAAAACAACCAATAGGGGCAAAGATCGATTTTGAGGGAGCTAAAGTTACCATTATTGGGGTGATGAAAAATGTTGTGACCGAATCGCCTTATCAAACATCTAAGCCAATGATCATTTACAATAGAGCTGAAGAGTTTAGTAACATTATCATCAGATTAAATCCTTCACAAAATTTAAGTGCCTCTGTTGATAGGATTGATGAAATTGTTAAAGCTTTAAATCCTGATTTTCCTATAGACAGGAGGTTTGTAGCTGATACTTATGAATATAAGTTTCAAAATGAAAAACTCCTTGGTACTTTGTCCAATTGGTTTGGCGGTTTTGCCATATTTATCTCTTGTTTGGGTTTATTAGGTTTAGCATTATTCATTGCCGAACAACGCAAAAAAGAAATCAGCATCCGTAAAGTTCTGGGTGCAAGTACTGCAAATATTTTAACGTTGCTAAATAAAGACTTTGTTAAACTGGTAAGTATTGCTAACCTCATTGCTTTTCCACTTGCTTATATTGTCATTAACAAGTGGTTGTCTGCTTATGAATTTAGAGTGAGTATTTCGGCTTTACCTTTTGCAATAGCAGCGGTGCTATCGCTTATTATAGCTATTCTAACTGTAAGTGTACAATCCGTTAAGGTGGCTAAATCCAATCCTATTGATGCTTTGAAATACGAATAACTTTTAACTGCTAAAGTCATGTTCAGATTAAACTTAAAAATAGCACTACGTAACCTTTGGAAAAACAAGGGGTATACATTAATTAACGTGGGCGGGTTAGCAATTGGTTTAGCCAGTTGCATGGTGCTGCTACTGTATGTTGCGTATGAATGGAGCTACGACAAGCAGTTTAAGAACTATGATAAAACATATGTAGTGTATCTTAATTCGGTAAGCAGTACTGATATAGTTAGTTACGGTGTTACCCCGGCACCAATGGCAAAGGAAATCAGCGAGAAAATTCAAGGCGTAGCTTACGCATCACATTCTTCAACCCCCACTAATGAATTATTAAGCTATAAGCAAAACAACTTTAAAAAGGCTGCTATTTTTGCAGATCCCTCATTTCTTAAAATACTGGATTATAAGTTTATCAAAGGCAATCCAATGAAAGTGTTGCAGGAGACAAATTCAGTTATACTGACCCAAACAATGGCAAGAAATTTATTTGGTGATGAAGACCCGATTAATAAGACCGTAAAATTTCAAAACAGTGAGCCATTAAAAGTTGAAGCGGTAATTGAAGACGTTCCTAAAAATTCAACTATTCAGTTTGACTATCTGATGCCCTGGTCATTGAATGAGAAATTAAATATCTGGGTGAAAAATGCCACATGGGGAAGCAATGCGTTTCTTACTTTAATGCAATTGAAGGATAATAAATACCTGGATAATGTTAGTGGTCAGATAAAAGGCATTTATAAACGCAACTGGAAGAATTCTGAAAATGAGGGATTAATGCATCCATTATCTAAATGGCATTTGTATGATAAGTTTGAAAACGGAAAATCAACCGGTGGCAAAATAGATCAGATCAGAATTTTTATTGTTCTGGCTTTTTGCATTCTTCTGATCGCCTGTGTTAATTTTATGAATCTGTCTACGGCAAGGTCCGAGAAAAGATCAAGAGAAGTTGGTGTACGTAAGGCTATTGGATCTTCAAGAAAATCACTTATTGGGCAGTTCCTTATGGAATCTATGGTGCTTTCCCTTATAGGAATGCTGGTTGCTTTTACTTTGATAGAGATAAGCTTGCCATATTTTAATAACCTTCTAAATATTCAACTGGTTATTAATTATCAAGACTGGAAGTTTTGGAGTACGCTGCTAGGTTTAACCATAATTACCGGTTTTATTGCCGGAAGTTACCCCGCCTTCTATCTTTCTTCATTTGAACCTGTAAAAGTATTAAAGGGCTTTGCAGCCATTGGCGGCTCATCACTTTCGGTAAGAAGAGTGTTGGTTGTGTTTCAGTTTGTATTTGCAGCATGCTTAATTGTTTGTACCGGAGTAATATATCAGCAGTTAAATTTCATTAAGAACAAGCCAATAGGTTACGATAGAAATGGCCTTATAGAAATACCGGTTCAAGGCAATCTAAAAGGAAAAGAAAAACTGGATCTTGTAAAAGATCAGCTTTTAAAATCAGGTGCTGCAACCTCAGTTACCTATTTTAGTCATAGTTTAAATCAGTTTGGAGATGCAACTTTTGATTTTAGCTGGCCAGGTAAAAATCCAAAAGAACTGATCTTATTTAATTACAGAGGGACGGGCTATGATTTTACTGAAACAACCGGTGCCAAAATTATTGCCGGCAGAGAATTTTCGTCTCGCTTTGTAGATACTGTAAATGTTCTGGTTAACGAAACCGCAGTAAAGACAATATCATTAAGAAGTTTAACCCTGATTTTCCGGTAGACCACAGATTTGTTAACGATGATTTCGAATCAAAACTTCAAAACGAGAAATTGCTAGGAACCCTATCTAACTGGTTTGGTGGCTTTGCAGTATTTATTTCTTGCCTGGGTTTATTAGGTCTTGCCTTATTTATGGCCGAACAGCGTAAAAAAGAAATCAGCATTCGTAAGGTTTTAGGCGCCAGTACAGCAAACATCCTTACGCTATTAAATAAGGACTTTATCAAGCTGGTTGCTATTGCAAATCTCATAGCTTTTCCACTTGCCTATATCATTATAAGTCACTGGTTGTCTGCTTATAGTTTTAGAGTGGCCATATCTGTATTGCCATTTGCTATTGCCGTTGGACTATCATTTCTGATTGCAATTTTAACAGTGAGCATACAATCCGTTAAGGTGGCTAAATCTAATCCCGTAGATGCCTTGAAATATGAATAATTGAATATTGTTCGTTATTGTACGAAGCCTGTTCGATAATGAACATGTGGTGCTTATTTTTAGATGTTAATTTATTGATTATAAGGCTTGTGTGAGGTTTTTTTAATTTGGCATACGATTAGCAACCAGAAAGGAAATCATGACGAAATGTTCAAACTGAATTTTAAAATCATATTGCGAAGCATTTGGAAGAACAAAGTGTCTTCCATAATAAATGTTGTGGGCTTAGCCATTGGCCTTGCAGCATGTTTAATGCTGTTGCTATATGTAATGTATGAGCTGAACTTTGATAAACAGTCAAAAGATTCCGAAAATGTACATGTAGTGATGACTAACGTTCTTGATGACAAAGGAAAGATCTTTGTAACCTTTAATGGGTCGACAACTGCATTTGCTCCGGTAATTAAACGGGAAATTCCTGAGGTAAAATACATAAGCCGGATGGACTATGGTAACACCGGATTAATTGCAAATGGAATTAACGGCTTTAAAAAGAAGTCTAAATTTGCCGAACCAGACATTTTAAAGATGTATGATTATAAGTTCATGCATGGTGATCCTAAGACAGCTTTAAAAGACCCCAGATCAGTAATACTTACAGAAAGCACGGCTAAAACTTTATTCGGATCAACTGACGTATTAAATAAAACGGTCAAATATCAGGAGAAAGAGAATTTGACCGTTACAGCAGTTATAAAAGATCTTCCAGAGAACAGCTCAAATAGATTTGATTATTTAATGCCCTGGTCTCTGTACGAAATACTAGATGAGGGCGCCAGAGATTTAAACTGGAGCAATTTCAGCTTTGTAACATTGGTTACCCTAAGGCCGGATGCAAATCTTGATTTGGTTAATAAGAAAATTTATGAGGCCATTAAAAGAAACAACAGAGAGGTTTCTCAACCCAACTTCCTTTTCCCGTTAAGTAAAATGCACCTGTACGGAAAGTTTGAAGAGGGTAAAAGTGTAGGTGGAGACATTGAACAGATCTGGCTTTTTACAGCTTTGGCCATAGGTATACTCTTAATTGCCTGTATTAACTTCATGAACATGGCAACGGCAAAGTCCGAAAAACGTGCAAAAGAAGTTGGTATAAAGAAAACGATAGGGGCAAACAGGAGGTCCTTAATTATGCAGTTTCTGGCCGAATCAATGGTGCTTACATTAATTAGTGTAATCATTGCTATTGCATTAATAGAAGCGTTTATGCCAATATTCAATAACCTGCTGAATATTAAAATGAGCATCCCTTATTTTAATTCTTACATCTGGTTAGGGCTTTTGTCTGTTATTTTACTTACCGGGCTAATTGCCGGTAGTTATCCTGCATTTTATTTGTCGTCTTTTAACCCTACACAATCGCTCAAAAGAAATGTAGAGGGCAGAAGCTTCTTTTCGCTAAGCTTAAGAAAGCTGTTGGTAATTGGACAGTTTTGTTTCACAATTATCCTGATCATCTCAACGCTGGTTATTTATAAGCAGATTCAGTTCATAAAAAATAAACCAGTTGGGTTTGATGTAAATGCACTGGTTGAAATGCCGCAAGATGGGCAATTGAATGAGAAATTTGAGTTGCTTAAAACAAGATTGTTAAAATCTGGTGCCGTTACAAACATGTATCAGTCATCGGTTAACTTATCACATCACGGGTCTAATTTTACCGGAATAGAATGGCGGGGGATGCCAAATCCCGAAAATAAAGTGTTGTTTAACAGAGTTGGAACTACTTACGATTATATTAGTACTAATGGAATTAAACTGATCAGTGGTCGCGATTTTAATAAGAAATACGCTTCTGATTCTTCCGCGATTTTGGTTAGTGCCTCTGCGGTTAAAGTAATGGGATTAAAAAAACCAGTTGGCGAAATTGTTAAAATGTTTGATAGCAACTGCACCATCATTGGCGTTTTTGATGATTATGTATGGGACTCGCCATACCAATCAAATAATCCGATGATCGTTTATTTTAATAAAGGTGGTACAGGGGCAATTACCATGCGCTTAAATGAGAACAATAACCTGCAACAAAACATAGAGACAATTACAAGCATCACTAAAGAAATAAACCCGGCATATCCTGTAGAGATCAAGTTTATGAATTCTATATATGCTGAAAAACTTACTAAGGAAAAAACTCTGGGATTGTTATCTAATCTGTTTGGAGGTTTGGCTATTTTTATATCTTGTTTAGGGTTGTTCGGCTTATTATCTTATAGTGCCGAGCAGCGTACCAAAGAGTTTGGAATAAGAAAAGTTTTGGGTGCTTCGGTAGTAAGCTTAATGCAGCTATTATCGCTGTCGTTTGTGAAGATGATTCTTGTTGCAACCGTATTAGCGGCACCTATAGCTTACTATGTGATGCTTAAATGGCTGGATAATTTTGAATTTCATACCACAATCTCATGGTGGATAATTGCATTGGCTGCCCTTGGTACCATAACAATAACCTTGCTTACTGTAAGCTATAAGGCTTATCGAACAGCTAAATCAAATCCAATTAATGCACTTAAATACGAATAACCAGATTAATAAGAATTGAGATGTTTAAACTGAACTTAAAAATCGCCTTACGAAACCTTTGGAAATATAAAGGATACACCTTCATAAATATCACAGGATTATCTCCTGCTTATTTTTATCTTTTTAAGATACCAGCTGAGCTTTGACAAGGGATATGAAAATAACGACCGGATCTACCGGGTCGTATCCTCCTGGACCTATCCGGGCGAAAATGAATTTTATAGTAAAGGAGTGCCGCGACCGCTCGCTGCGGCAGTGCGTAACGACTTTCCTCAGGCAGAGCAGGTTGCTGCTGTTCAGGAATCAGGAGGGATCATCAAGGTTGCGGCCACCACCACAAGACCTGAAGTTAAAGAAGCATCAAGCGTTTATTATATTGAACCCCAGTTTTTCGATATCATTAAGATCAAGTGGCTTGAAGGAGAGCCACGCAAGGCGCTGTCAGTCCCGAACACCGTTACCCTGTCAAAAAAAACGGCAGATAAATATTTTGGAAAATGGCAGGATGCCGTTGGCAAGAACATCAGGTTTTCAAACAGGTTAGACCTCAAAGTCACCGGCGTTTTTGAAGATTTTCCGGATAACAGCAGTTTCCCTTTCAATGTAGTCATTTCCTACCTGACCTACAAAGACGAAAGCCTGAATAGCTGGCAATCTGTAAGCTCGAGTTCCGAATGCTATGTGCTGTTAAAAAAAGGTGCCGACGCATCAGCGCTTAAAGCTCCTGTATTGAAACTTATCGATAAATACTATGAAAAAGGAAGCGTAGGCAAGGAGCACCACTATTTTCAGCCCTTAAGTGATATCCACTATAACGAAAAATTCAGCAACTTTAATAATAAAGTCATGCCGGAGGGTCAGATCATCGGTTTGATCGTTTTTGGTTCATTTTTATTGCTCACTGCCTGTATCAATTTTATTAACCTGGCCACCGCCCAAGCCGTAAGCAGATCTAAGGAAGTTGGTATCCGCAAGGTAATGGGAAGCAGGCGCAAACAATTGGTATGGCAGTTTTTAAGCGAAACCGCACTGATCACCATCATTGCATTGCTTATTGCAAGTGTGCTTACAGAATTAGCCCTTCCGGGAATGAGAAATCTGTTCAGTGGGGATATTTCTTTTAGCCTCTTTGGGCATCCCGTGATATTCATCTTCATGACCCTGTTGGTTTTGGTAGTGAGTTTCCTGGCTGGCTTTTATCCCGCAATGATCGTGTCAGGTTTCAGTCCTGCGCTTGCGATAAAAAATAAGATCAGCGCCGCAAACGCAGGAGCAATCGGACTCAGAAGGGCGCTCGTGGTTATTCAATTTGCCATCACATCCGTACTGATCGTAGGCACTCTGGTAGTGATCAATCAAATGAGTTACATGAGGGCCAAATCTTTAGGGTTTGATACCAATGCCATTGCCCTGGTGGATGTACCATCCGATAGTCTGAGCCAACTAAAATTCAACACCTTAAAGGAGAAAATACTTCATATCAATGGCGTGAAAGCAGTCAGTTTTAGCAATGCAGCCCCTTCATCCAACAACAACAACACCTCCAGCTTTAAATACAACAGTACCAAAGATGAAAACTTCCAGCTGAGCGTGAAATCAACAGACCGTGACTACATCAACACCTTTTCATTGAAACTGATCGCAGGGAGAACCCTGTCTAAAACAGACACCCTTAAAGAAACCGTTGTCAATGAAACCCTGCTAAAAAAACTCAACATCAGCAACCCCAATGAAATTCTTGGAAAATTTATAGAAACTCAAGGCCGTAAGATGCCGGTTGTTGGTGTGGTTAAAGACTTTAACAATTTTTCTCTGCATGATAAAATAGAGCCTACAGCATTGTTCTCCTACAAGGGTGTCTACAATCTTATGGCCGTGAAAATGGAACCAGGCCAGCTTCTTCAGGCCATGAAAGCCATTGAAAGCGATTGGAACGGGACATTTCCTGATTATGTGTACAACTCCAGCTTTATGGACGATCAGATCAGCTCATTTTATGAGACGGAGCGGGTTATGAGCGTACTTTTTAAAGTATTTGCAGGGGTGGTTATCTTCATCTCCTTCATAGGCCTGTTTGGATTGATCTCCTTCATCGCTACACAGCGGACCAAAGAAATAGCCATCCGAAAAGTACTTGGAGCATCCACTGCAGAACTCATCAGGATGCTGAACAGTTCATTCCTCTGGATGGTGCTGATCGCCAACCTCATCGCCTGGCCAGTTTCTTATATATTTGTTTCCAAGTGGCTTCAAGGTTTTGAATACAGAGCACCACTCAGTGTTTGGCCCTTTATGATCGCCATGCTGCTTTCCATTGTCATTACCCTGATCACTGTAAGCCTTAGGTCCTACAAAGCTGCCAGTACCAACCCAATTGATGCCTTGAAATACGAATAGAATTAAAACATAAAAACATAATCTCATGATAGAATTAAGAAATATAGAGAAATATTACGCTAACAAAGGGGTAAAAAGTTACATCCTTCGTCACGTAACTACAAGTATAAAACAAGGTGAATTTGTTTCCATAATGGGACCATCTGGCGCAGGAAAATCAACGCTGCTTAATATATTGGGAATGCTGGAGGAACCTACCTACGGACAGTATGAGTTTATGGGCGAAGATGTAGTTTCACTAAACGAGCGTAAGCGTATTGAGCTATACCGTAACCATATTGGTTTTGTATTTCAGGCTTATCATCTTATTGATGAGATGACGGTAGCCGAAAATATTGAAGCACCATTATTGTATAAAAAAGTTCCGGGCTCTGAGCGTAAAAGTCGGGTAGCTGATATTCTGGACAGATTTAATATGGTGGCCAAGAGTGATCTTTTCCCGAATCAATTATCTGGAGGCCAGCAGCAATTGGTGGGTATTGCACGCGCTTTGGTGGCACAACCGTCTATAATTTTAGCTGATGAGCCTACAGGTAACCTGCAATCTACTCAGGCTTTACAGATTATGGATCTGTTTAAAAAGCTAAATGAAGAGGAGGGAATTACCATTGTTCAGGTTACCCATTCTGAAGTTAATGCTGCGTATGGAAGTCGTATTCTGCATTTATTGGATGGGGTTATTAAGGAAGACGTTGTGGTTCAACAAACTGTTTAAAGAATAGCGGCTGAACATGTTTAAACTAAATCTTAAAATTGCTTTTCGGAATCTGATTAAAAACAGGGTTTATGCTGCAATTAATATTGGAGGATTGGCACTTGGACTTACAGGTTTTGTGCTCTTGTTGTTATTTATTAACCATGAAAATAATTATGATAAATGGGACTCGAAACTAGAAAATGTTTATCAGGTCAGAGAATTTCTCAATCTTTCCACTCCTGATAATAGGCCGCATTGGCAGGAGCTTAATAATTCCAGAAATGCAGAAATGCTAAAAAAAAGCATTCCCCAGTTTAAATATGTTACTAAGATAGATAATGATTGGGGGGATGTTCTTTCCATAAAAGCCGGGCTTGCCGACCCTTTAGTATTAAAAGGATTTGTTAATGCTGATTCTCTGTTTTTTAAGGTATTTCCTTATCAGTTTCTGCAGGGCAACCAAAATAATGCATTGCAATCTCCTAATTCAGTAGTGCTGAAGCGTAGTGTTGCAAAGTTGCTATTTGGTACTGATGAGGCTTTAGGAAAAACCATTAAGATATTTATGTGGAAGGGCGATCCTGGTACATCTTATACTGTAACAGGTGTGGTTGAAGATCCCTTGGCTTCAGAAAGCCTTAAGTTTAATGCAATATTGCATAACGGAGAAAGAGAAAAAGATCCTGAGAATTTGAATGTCACTACCCCTTGTAAAATATACGGGTTAGTAAATACGGCAATAGATACAAATGCACTAAATAAAACCATTAACATCGCTCATTTTGATTATAAAAATAAACTCTATGGTGAAGCAAAAAATAAGGATGTTTCTAGAAGTACAAGCGCTCCGATTTTAAAAATTATCCCTTTAAAGGATGTACATAGGAATCCTCCCTTTGCAAAAAACTGGGTAGATAAAATTAAGCCTGTAGTAGCACTATCTATATTTTTATTGCTCATATCTGTCATCAATTTTATTAATCTTGCCACAGCACAATCTGTACAAAGAGCTAGAGAAGTTGGTGTCAAAAAGGTGTTGGGAACAAGCAAGAAACAACTTGTATGGCAGTTTCTTTTTGAAGTGGCCATTCAAAGTTTATTTGCATTATTTATTAGTATTGCACTTGTTGAACTGTTACTGCCCGCCTTTAGCACTAATTTTGATGCACAGCTTAGCTTTTGGCACAATGCAAAGCTAGTGTCCATATTATTCCAGCTATTTGCTGTATTTATTATTGTTACGTTGTTGGCTGGTTTGTACCCTGCGGCTGTACTCTCTAACTATAATCCTATTGCTGTATTAAAAGGAAATTATGAACATAGTTTTAAAGGTATTGCTTTAAGAAACGGATTAGTTATTGTCCAATTTGCAATTGCTGCAACATTTGTAATCTCTATTGGTGTAATGCAATCACAAACAAATTTCTTAGTAAACAAGGATCTTGGTTTTGATCGTTCCCATCTCATCAATATATCAACCAATTATGATGACCGGTTTGCTGAAAGGATAAAAAAAATACCAGGAGTGCAATACGTAGCTACTACAACCCAGGTAATGGGTAATACGTTTAACGTTTCTGAAAAAGTAGTGTATAAAAGTAACACCTTTGATTTCAATACTGTAACAGTTACCATGGAAACATTGCCAGCTTTAGGTGTACATCTGGTTAGCGGTAGGCTGTTCTCTAAAGAGTATAAACAGGATACAGTAAATACGGTTGTTTTAAATGAAGCAGCAGCAAAACTACTTGGTAAAAATATTGTTGGACAGGACTATGATGTGCTAGACGAAAAGAGAAAATATACTTTTCGCATCGTCGGAGTGATCAAGGATTATCATAATGAAAGTTTTGATAAGACTGTTTTGCCTACAATTTATAAAGTTACCCATTTAGGTGGTATGTCTAGTACCAATAACCTTTTAGTCCGTTTCAACACGGATAATTACCAACATATGATAGAGTCAGTAAGGCTGGAGTGGATGAAGATTTACCCCGAATTTCCAATGATATATACCTCTGGGGAGGCGGCCTTTCAAGCCCAGATACTTTCAGACAAACGTTTCATGGAAATGATCACGCTTTTTAGTGCCTTTTCAATATTGCTTTCTTTGCTTGGTTTATTTGCTTTATCAGCATTCGTTTCAAAACGAAGAACAAAAGAAATTGCTGTTCGTAAAGTGTTGGGCGCTTCTAATTTCCAAATAATCAATATGCTTAATCGTTCCTTCCTGGTACTGATTGTAGCAGCAAATGTAATCAGTTGGCCCATTGCTTACATAGTTATGAATAAGTGGCTCCAGGGGTTTGCCTATCGTGTTGATATGCCGTTCGCTCCATTTGTATTTGCAACCATAATATCTTTAATAATAGCAGTATTTACTATCAGCATACAGGCAAGAAAAGCTGCGGTTAGCCCCCCAGTAAAGGCATTGAAATATGAATAATTAAGCCCTAAACGATGTTTAAACTAGATCTTAAAATTGCTTTTCGGAATTTACTAAAGCACAAGACTGCTTCGCTGATCAATATCAGCGGGCTCGCCATTGGTCTTGCAGCAAGCCTATTGTTGTTGCTGTATGTGCAATACCAGTGGAGCTACGATAAGCAATTTGGGAATAGTGAAAACACTTATCACTTGATGGTTAATTTTTACGGTACCGATAAGAGCATTACCGGAACCACGCCACAGGTTTCCAATGTGCTTCCATTGGTGCTAAAAGAAGAAAGCCCAGAAATAGAAAACATCAGCAGGGTGTTATGGGCCAGCAGAAGATTAGTGGCTAATGGGCAGAATTCTTTTAAGGTAGAAGGACGCTATGCTGATCCTGATCTGTTGCGAATATTTAAGTTTGACTATCTAAGCGGTAATCCGGAGAAAGCCTTTGACGATCCGAACTCCATTGTGCTTACAGAAACCATTGCAAAACGGTTATTCGGCACTGTTGATGTACTCAATAAAACTGTTCGATTTGAAAACCAGGCCAACCTGAAGGTTACTGCGGTAATAAAGGATCTTCCGCCAAATTTTACCTATGGATTTGAATGTCTGACATCCTGGAAACTTTATGAGAACCTGAACGGATGGCCAGCCGAATCTAACTGGGGCAATTATTCTTTCTTTACGTTGCTTACACTAAAGAATGGGACCGAACCTAATGCATTCAACCAAAAAATAAAAAACACCATTGCCAGAAATACCGGAACAAAAACTCTTGAAGCAGCCCCCTTTGTATATCCCCTCGAAAAATACCATCTATATGGCCATTTTACTAATGGTATAGCCGATGGCGGCCAGATCGAACAAGTACGCATTTTCATTATACTTGCCTTGGGTATTCTTGCAATAGCCTGCATCAATTTTATGAACCTCTCTACTGCCAGATCTCAAAAACGTGCTAAAGAAGTGGGTATCAGAAAAACAATTGGTGCCAGCCGCACATCATTAATAATGCAGTTCCTGCTCGAATCATTTATCCTGACCATAGTTAGTGTGGTACTAGCAATAGTCTTGGTTGAACTATTCCTGCCAGCATTCAATGGCCTGCTGAATACCAAACTGCAGATCAGTTATGACCATCCCGGAAACTGGCTGGCAGTGACCGGCCTGATTCTGTTTACCGGTTTGATTGCTGGTAGTTACCCAGCATTTTTCCTTTCTTCATTTAACCCGGTTCAGGCTTTAAAGAAGACCATAGCATTTAAAAGCAATTTTAGTCTCAGCTTTAGACAGGTGCTCGTTATCATCCAGTTCGGCTTTGCAATTGTTCTAATCGTGGCAACACTCATCCTTTATCAGCAATTACAATATTTAAAGAACAGACCTCTGGGATATGATAGCAATGCACTGATCGAAATGCCTCATGAAGGCAACTTATATCCTAAATTTGACTTGTTCAAGGACAGATTGCTCAACTCAGGGGCAGTAACTGCGGTAACGCAGTCATCAGGAAGCATCGCCTTTCAAAATTCAAATACCAGCGGGCTTGAATGGCATGGCATGAGAGATGGAGATAAGAAAATTTCATTTGACCTTATTCAGACCACTTATGATTTCCTGAAAACGAATAACATCAGATTAATTGCCGGACGCGATTTTAGTAAAGGCCGTGCCTCAGACTCGTCGGCACTGATGCTCAGTGAAACTGCTGTAAAACAAATGGGGTTTAAAGAACCCCTTGGTCAGCAAGTTCTTTTCAACGGTAAACAAAGACCGGTGGTGGGCGTATTTGCCGATGTACTGTGGGATGAACCTACCAGAACGCTGCACCCAATGGCCATCGTATTCAATGCTGAAAACAGTGATGTAATCACGATGCGGTTAAACACTACAAGGAATGTACGGGAAAGCATTGATCAGATCACAAAGATCACAAAAGAATTAAATCCTGATTTCCCTGTAGAAATCAAGTTTGTTGATAGCCTGGTTGCCGAGAAATTTGAACATGAACAAATGCTGTCTATAATATCGAACCTCTTTGCAGGCCTTTCTATATTTGTTTCCTGTCTTGGCTTATTTGGGCTGTCGGCCTTTAGTGCCGAGCAACGCACAAAAGAGATTGGCATACGTAAAGTATTGGGCGCAACCATTACTGGTATCATTACCCTGTTGTCAGTAAGCTTTGTTAAAACAGTTATGATAGCTATGGTGTTGGCCATGCCAATTGGGTATCTGATTATGAATAATTGGCTGATGCAGTTTGATTACCACATTTCAATTGGCCCTGCCGTATTCATTCTTACCGGAGTATCGAGCATTTTGATTGCGTTGTTTACTGTGAGTTGGCAGGCTTATCGTGCTGCAAAGTCAAATCCTGTGGATGCATTGAAATATGAATAAGTCATTTTGCCGCCGTCTCGTCCTCGACGATTGCTTTAAATTACGCATAATGCAACTATCTTTGCATCATGCAACGCAGTTTTACCGATCAGCTGAACAGAGAAATTTTAATCAATTATCCGCCAAAGCGGATCGTCTCTTTAGTGCCTTCTCAAACAGAACTGTTGCTCGAGCTTGGGCTTGATCAGGAAATCATCGGACTTACTAAATTTTGCATTCATCCCATTGAAAAGTTTGCAGAGCGTACCAAAATAGGAGGGACTAAGAAACTAAATATCCAGCTAATAAGGGATTTAAATCCCGACCTCATCATCGGTAATAAAGAAGAGAATGAGCAATCGCAGATCGAAGAACTGATGGAGGATTATCCTGTTTGGATGAGCGATATTTATACGCTGGAAGATGCAAAGAAGACCATTGCCCAAATAGGTGAACTGGTTGACAGGCAACCAGAAGCCTCCTATTTAAATCACCTGATCAGTGCAGGCTTTAATGATCTTCAAACCTTGGCCGTTCAAAACGGAATCAATAAAAAAGTTGCCTATCTGATCTGGAAAAAACCATATATGTTGGCTGGCAGAGATACCTTTATAGATAATATATTGGCATTAAATGGCCTTAGCAATGTAATTAAAGAGAAGCGGTATCCTGAAATTGAACTAAATGAACTGGCTAAATTAAAGCCCGATCTTATATTTTTATCCTCAGAGCCCTATCCCTTCAAAGAAGCACACCTTGAAGAAATCAGGGCTGTAGTACCTGAAGCTAAAGTAATGTTGGTTGATGGAGAAATGTTCTCCTGGTATGGTAGCCGACTGGTTAAAGCAGTTCAGTATCTGTTTCAGCTTCAAAAGGAACTTTATTAACCGGCCGGCTGGGTTGAATTATTTATCTTTAACAGTTGTTCTTACTTCAACAAGGTAACCTCAACTCTTCTGTTTTTTAAACGTCCTTCTTTAGTTTTGTTATCTGCAATAGGCTGTGTATCACCTAAACCTGAAGTTTGAATTCTATCTCCGTTAATACCTAAACTAACCAGGTAAGTTTTAACAGATACTGCACGTTTTTCTGATAACCACTGATTGTATTTTGCGGTCCCAGTTTTATCCGAATGTCCTTCGATAAGAATTTGACGGTTGGCGTCCTTCTGTTTTAAAACTTTAGCAACATCAGCAATACTCTTTTTTGAACCTTCATTTAAATACGAAGAGTTGGTAGGGAACAATATCTCTGAACTAAATGTGAATTTAATTCCGGCATCAGTACGCTCTACCTGACTTTCAGGAAGGTCTTTCTTAATGTTGTCTAGCTCAGCATCACCCGCTGGTTTCTCTGCCGGAGAAGGAGGGGCTTGAATAACTTTTTTAACGGTTTTACACGAGAGTGTTACGCTAACTAAAAGCGCCAAAAATAAGATGGTTTTCTTTGTCATTTGTGTGGTTTGTATATAAAGTTTGTGTTAATTCAATTTGTTGTTTGTTATTTCAATTCATCAATTGCGCTGTCAGTATAGCTCAAAGCAGCCTGGTCTCCTTGTTTTTGCTTTTTAAGTTGCAGCAGGAAGTTAGTAACATATTTATTGTAGCCATAGCTTTTGTATTTCAATCCGATGGCTTTAACAAGATCAACTCCCTTTTTTAGCTCATTAATGTCGCTAACCTTGCCTAATATGTTTACATAAGCAGGAATCATCTCTATTTGTTCCTGAGCAGACATTGCTGTAAATTTCTCAGTAATGAAAGGTAATTCTTTCTCTGAACCAAATTTTGAATAAACAAATGCAATTGCTTGTGTAAGTGATGCTTTGTTGTCTTTCTCAAGCGCTCTAGCGACAGTTAGGGCTTCTTCAGGTTGTTGTAAAGCAAGAGCCATTAATGACGATCCCTGAACGGCATACGATTTACTTTCAAGCCCTTTTTTGAACAATGCTAAATCAGCAGCATTTTTATTGCCACCTATAATGGAAATTGCCTGTGCCTGCACAAGGGTATTCGGATCAGAAGTGGCCAGTTTTTGAATTGCAGGCATTGCAGTTTTAAAAAGTTCTGAATCATCTGCCGCAATTGAATCTATTGCCTGCATTCTTAACGTATAATACTTGTCGTTTAATGCCGAAAGTAAAACCTTTGCACCTTCTGCATCTTTTTTGTTTTTTCCAGCGGCTTCTATCGCTTCAAGTCTGTCCATAAATAAAGGAGCGTGTGCATATTGAAATGCAAACTCGGCTAAGGATTTATGGTCGTCTTTTTCAGCTAATAAAACTTTATCGGCATCAACATTCACAAGGTCGGGCTTAGTTGCACTGGCAAATGTAAAAGTCTGTACTGCATCTTTAAATGTTACCTGATAACGCTTTTTATTGGCCCCGGTATACACATCTATGGCCATAGGTAAGGTAAAAGGATCTCCCGCCTGAGTTTGTTTAAGTGTTACTTTTTGAGTTTTCGCGCTTTCATCCCATGCATAGTCTATACTTATTTTCGGATGACCGGCATTAAAATACCATTGGTTAAAGAACCAGTTCATGTCCTGTCCACTAGCTTCCTCCATGGCCAGGCGTAATTGATGAGCTTCACCATTTTTAAAAGCGTTTTGTTTCAGATAGATATTTAAGCCTTTAAAGAAAACCTTATCGCCCAAATAGTTGCGCATCATGTTTAAAATGCGACCGCCTTTTTGGTAAGATACCGCATCAAAAACCTCTTCTTTATCGGCATAATGAAAGCGTACCAGGTTCTTTAAAGCTTCTTTTTTAGAACCTAGATACTGGCTCATGTCTTCATAATTGTGCGCATCGGCAGCATCTTTTCCATACTTATGTTCTGCCCATAAATATTCGCTATAGTTGGCAAAAGATTCATTTACAGTTAAGTTGCTCCAACTTTCAGCCGTAACATAATCGCCAAACCATTGATGGAACAATTCGTGCGCGATAGTGCTTTCTGCCTGTCCGAAATTTTCATCAAGCATTTCTCTTGGTGTGCGTTGTACGTAAGCACCGTGTAAGGTGGCAGTGGTATTTTCCATTGCACCGCTTACGTAATCACGAACTACAATCTGGCTATATTTATTCCAGGGATAGTCAACACCAAGTGTTTTAGAATAGAAGTCTATCATTTCTGGGGTAAGCCCAAAAATTTGTTTGGCATAAGGCGCGTAAGCAGGTTCCAGATAATAGTCTACTTCTTTACTGTTCCATTTATCACGATAGATTTTGAAATCGCCAACTGCCATCATAAATAGATAAGGAGAATGTGGCAGATCCATTTTCCAGGTATCTGTACGGGTTCCATTGGCATTTTTTAGCTGACTTACCAGTTTTCCGTTTGATAAGGTTACGTATTTAGCCGGCGCAGTAATGCTAATTTCGGCTGTAGTTTTTTGATTTGGTTTATCTATAGTGGGGAACCAAGCAGAAGACGCTTCTGTTTCGCCCTGCGTCCAGATCTGTACCGGCTTCCCTTTAACCGCACTGTCTGGATTAATAAAATAAAGACCTTTTGCATCTGTTATGGCAGCGCTGCCCTTTACTTTTAATTCATCAGGTTTTGCTGTATAATCAATAAAAATGGTGTAGGCTTCGCCTGGTAAGAATTTCTTTCCCAGCTGTATTTTTAGCTGCTCTTCATCGTAAGTGTATTTTAACGTTTGCAGGTTTTTCCCATTTACTAATGCAATAGTTCTGATATCCATGCCCTGAGCATCTAGGGTTAGCGAATCTGTTGGGTAGGCGTAAGGCTTTAATGTTACCCACTCTTTACCAATTAGATGGCGTTTTGAGTAGTCGAACTTTACATCTAATTTTGTGTGCACTAATGCATTTATTTTTGTAGATGATGCATGGTAAGGGGCCTGAGCCCAAACACCGATGGAAGTTAACATGAGTGCCAGTCCAACCCTGGCCGATTTGCAAAATAAGTTCTTCATTAAAGTTAATTAAAGCGCCCAAGTTACGTATTCGTAGTAATAAAGAAAAGTAACAGTGTTGTGTGCGTATTTTTTGTTTAATTTTATGAACATAATCTCAATATTAAATTTTAGGTAAAACAATTTTGGCTATGAAAACAACATTTAAAAACAGCCTGATCGCACTTGTCATTATGTTCCCTATTTTTGCTCAGGCTCAAAAAAACAATACATTACAAAAAATGGCAATAACTTATCCGGAAACAAAGAAAGAAAACATAAAAGACACCTATTTTGGAACTGTAGTAGAAGATCCGTACCGTTGGCTGGAAGATGATCGTGCAGAGGATACCAAAGCATGGGTAAAAGCAGAAAATGCAGTAACCCAAAAGTACCTGGCCCAAATTCCTTTCAGAAAAGTCATAAAAGAACGATTAACAAAGTTGATGAATTACGAAAAGTATTCTCAGCCATTTAAAGAAGGCGATTATACTTATTTCTATAAAAACACGGGTTTGCAAAACCAAAGCCTTCTGTATCGTCAAAAGGAAGGCGGAGAGCCTGAAGTATTTCTGGATCCAAATACGTTTTCTAAAGATGCAACCACCTCATTGGCCGACATCAGTTTTTCTAAAGATGGAAGTTTGGTAGCATATCAGCTTTCGGCAGGAGGTTCAGACTGGACCAGCGTTGTTGTGATGCACGCAGCCGATAAGTCAATTATTGGCGATACACTTATTGACGTAAAATTCTCTGGTATAGCCTGGCAAGGCAATACCGGCTTCTATTACAGCAGCTACGATAAACCTAAAGAGGGAAGCCAGCTATCAGGGTTAACAGAACAACATAAATTGTTTTTCCATAAACTGGGAACGCCGCAAAAAGACGATCAGCTGGTATTTGGAGGTGCAAAAACTCCACGCAGGTATATTGGTGCAGGCTTAACAGAAGATGAACGCTATTTGATTATCTCTGCTGCTAATTCTACATCAGGTAATGAGTTGTACATAAAGGATCTTTCTGTGGCCAATTCTGCCATTATCCCTGTGGTCGATAATTTTGAACAAAACCATAGCATCATTGATAATATTGGCAGCAAGTTGTACATATATACAAACCTTGACGCGCCAAATGGACGCATCGTTACTGTGGATGCTGCCGATCCCAAACCTGCAAACTGGAAAGACCTGATCAAAGAAACAGAAAATGTATTAAGCCCATCAACCGGTGGAGGTAAGCTATTTGCTAATTACATTAAGGATGCAGTTTCGATGGTATTGCAGTATGATATGGACGGTAAACTGGAACATGAAATTAAGTTGCCCGGGATAGGTACAGCTGTTGGCTTTGGCAGTAAAAAGAAGGAGCTAGAGCTATTTTATACCTTTACATCCTATGTTTATCCAACTACAATTTTTAAATATTCGGTAACTACAGGCCAATCGGAAGTCTATAAAAAGCCGGGTATCGATTTCGATCCATCAAAATACGAGTCTAAACAGATATTTTATACTTCTAAAGACGGCACTAAGGTGCCAATGATCATTACCTATAAAAAAGGACTAGTGCTAAATGGCAAAAATCCTACTGTGTTATATGGTTACGGAGGTTTTAATATTAGTTTAACTCCTGCGTTTAGTACTTCTATAGTTGTTTTACTGGAGCAGGGAGGTGTTTATGCAGTCCCTAATCTGCGTGGTGGTGGCGAGTATGGCGAAAAATGGCATCTTGCAGGAACTAAACTCCAAAAGCAAAATGTATTTGACGACTTTATTGCTGCGGCGGAGTATTTGATTTCAACTAAGTATACTTCTAAAGATTACCTGGCAATAATGGGTGGTTCAAATGGCGGGTTGTTGGTTGGAGCTACCATGGCGCAGCGACCAGAGCTGTTTAAGGTAGCATTTCCGGCCGTTGGGGTAATGGATATGTTGCGCTACCATAAATTTACGGCAGGAGCAGGCTGGAGCTATGATTATGGAACGTCGGAAGATTCAAAAGAGATGTTTGAGTATTTACATAAGTATTCGCCCGTGCATGCTTTAAAAGCAGGAGGGAAATATCCCGCAACATTGGTTACTACTGCCGATCATGACGACAGAGTTGTGCCTGCGCACTCTTTTAAGTTTGCGGCAACCTTGCAGGAGCGGCAGGGAGGTGATGAACCGGTGCTGATCAGTATACAGACCAACGCCGGGCATGGTGCCGGTAAACCGACAGATAAAGCTATTGAAGAGATTGCCGACAAATGGGCCTTTCTATTCTACAATATGGGCTTGGGATATAGGTAACTGAAAGAAGAGATGCACCCACAACTCCTGGGTTTCTCGGATGGTAAGAGGGGTGGGGCAATAAAAGAATGTCACGTCCTGATAAGCAATGTCGCCTCCTGCTCTGGCTATACAGGAGGTGATTAGTTAGTACTAAGCGTCATTCTAATACGCTCGTCATCTCGACGACAGCATGTGCTATAGCACGATTTCAGGATAACGAGTATGTCTTCATGGCTTTTTGATTGAAAACTAGCGACGACTCTACCGGAAAACAGTTAAATGAAAAAATATTTTAATTTTTTTTTATTCATGAAATTTATTGATGCATTAAAAATTTCAAATGTATTTTGCTGGTTATCAGAAGGGTGAAATTTTGATGGTGAGTAAGTAATGAGAATAGGGCAGAGGGGTATTAAATATTTATTGAAAATATTTTAAAAAGGGTTTTGAGAATTGAAAACTATCTCTATCTTTGCAGTCCTAAAACAATCCTAACTGCGGAAGTGGCGTAATTGGTAGCCGCACCAGACTTAGGATCTGGCGCTTCACGGCGTGGGGGTTCGAGTCCCTTCTTCCGCACACAAAAATTCCCCCGCAACACGGGGGAATTTTTATATAAAGACGGTTATAAAAATATTGATTCAGAAAGATGAACATTACACAGGAAAAAATTAACGACTTAAACGCAGTTGTAAAAATTAAAATTGCACCTGAAGATTATACTGAAAAGGTTGATAAGACTATAAAAGAACAAGCTAAAAAAGCAAACCTTCCTGGGTTCCGTAAAGGAATGGTTCCTCCTGCTCACATCAAAAAAATGTATGGCAGAAGTATTCTTGTAGAAGAAATCAACAATCTGTTAAGCGAAACTTTAAATAAGCACTTAACTGATAATAAAGTAGAAATTCTTGGTCAGCCTTTGCCTGTGATGGATGATTCTAAAGAATTCAAATGGGATTATACAGACGAATTTGAATTTGATTATGAATTAGGATTAGCACCTGCTATTGATTTAAACCTTTCTTCTAAAGACAAGTTTACTCAATATGTTGTTAAAGCTGACGAAGAAACTTTAGCTGCACGTATCAAAAACATCCGCAAAAGCTATGGCAAAATGACAAACCCTGAAGTTTCGGCAGAAGAAGACGTACTTTATGCCGAATTAGCACAACTTTCTGCCGATGGTTCAGTTTTTGAAGGTGGCATTACACAAACAGGGTC
>NZ_JBFTIZ010000068.1:0-23706 GCF_056395165.1 Pedobacter sp. 10L46_2 | reverse complement strand
GGGTAGGAGCGGGCGTTTTGGTTTGTTTCTTTTTTACTTATTGTTTTTCTTTTGCAGCATCTAAACTTAATCTGTATTCCGAATAATTTCCATTGTAAATCGTCACTTCACCATTTCCCTCCATTATAAATAATTGCTCGCTCATTTTATCTAACAGATATCTATCGTGCGATACAAGTATTAGCACACCTGGAAAATTCTCAAGAAATTCTTCAAGAACATTTAAGGTGTCGATATCAAGATCATTTGTAGGCTCATCGAGAATTAAGAAATTTGGGTTTTGCATTAATACTTTCATCAGGTGCAATCGCTTCTTTTCTCCACCGCTTAGTTTCTCGACCATGCCATGTTGCTTCTTGGGCGGGAAGAGAAATAGCGTTAATAGTTGCGAGGCGGATATGGTTTGCCCGTCTGCCATTTTAATATATTCGGCATCAGATTTTACAATATCAATAACACGTTCTTTTTCATTGAAAGCTAAACCTCCTTGTTTATAGTAACCATAAACAGTTGTTTCTCCAGTCCCGACTTTTCCTTTTTCAGGTTTAAGAAATCCGGTAATAATATTTAGCAAAGTGGATTTTCCCGTTCCGTTTTTCCCGGCGAGACCAATTCTGTCGGCGCGTTTAAATGTATAACTGAAATCACTGATGATTTTTTTATCATCAAATGACTGCCCAATATGGTCTAGCTCAAGAATTTTGTTTCCCTGGCGTGACATTTTTACATTTAAAGTAATACTTTGATTGTCAGTTCGTTGCTTTGTTTTGCTATCTAAGTCGTAAAATGCGTCAATTCTTGCCTGAGATTTGGTGGTACGTGCTTGTGGCATCCTTCTCATCCACTCTAATTCTTTCTTTAAAAGATTTTTGTTCTTTTGAAAAGTACTCTCATCAGCAGCTTCTCTTTCAGATTTCTTTTCAAGGAAGTAGGCATAGTTGCCATTGTAGTTATATATTTTTCCTCTGTCTAGCTCAACGATCGTATTACATACATTGTCCAGAAAATAACGGTCGTGCGTAACCAATAGGATCGTTTTATTTCCAGATGTAAGTAATTTCTCTAACCATTCAATCGTATCTATGTCCAGATGATTCGTTGGCTCATCTAATACATAGATCTCAGGATCCTCAATAAGGAGTTTCGCCAGGGCCAAACGCTTTTTCTGTCCGCCAGAAAGTGTAGAAATTTGTTGTTGTAAATGAGTGATCCCCATCCGACTAAGAATGGTTTTTATCTCATGCTCATACTCCCAGGCGTTGTGTTCGCTTAATTCCTCATATAAGCGATTCAGTGTCCTTTCATCTGGATTGGGGTCTTCTATCAGCTCTTCGTATTCTTTGATAAGTTGTTGTTGCTTGTTTTCCAATGAAAATATGAAATCACTAATGGAGTGACCTTCAGTGAAAGATGGCTCCTGATCAAGAAATCCGATCTTTACGGATTTATTTTTTACAATTTTACCCTCAAGAGGAGAGAATCTTTCGGCAAGTAATTTTAATAGGGTACTCTTTCCGGCGCCATTTATTCCAACTAGCGCTACGCGCTGACCGGTTTGTATGCCCAGAGTTAAGTTTTTAAAAAGCCATTCATCGTGATAAGCATGGCCTAAGTTTTCGGCTGCAATTAGTGTGCTCAAAGTCTGTGTTTAACGAGATTATAGATAAGAAATTACTACAAAAGTAAGCAATAATTATTTGGTATATAGTTGGGCCTATTCAATATAGAGGATTTTGATCTTACAGTAACATAACTTGATTGTAACGAAAATGTTATAATAGCCTCCTCAAAATAAGAACAATGGTACTTTTGAAGATAAAAAGGGTTAAAAAACGGCTCTATTAGCGGGCGTTAGAAGCAATAACAACGGACAATCCAATACTTATGCTGTAAAAAAGCCAAGTCCCGGCAAAAAGCCTAAAAACAGCCAAATATTAAGGATTAGATAAAAGCGCAAGATAGTGGTCTTCGCGCGCAGTCATGAGTGTTTTTGCTGCTTTAGTTTTGTCCTTATATCCCAAAAGATGAAGTGCTCCGTGAATCATGACCCTACACAATTCCTGCTCAACGGTATGCTTAAATGTTGCCGCATTTTCCTTTATTCTTTCGATGCTGATAAATATGTCGCCCACAATCGTTTTAAGCTCTTCTGAGTTGTCAAAAGTAATTACATCAGTATATGTGTCATGATTAAGGTAATCCTGGTTTATACGCAGCAGATATTCGTCGGAGCAAAGTATAAAATTCAATTCCTTTAAAAGATATCCTTCTGCTGCAATGGCAGATTTGAGCCAATCCTTAATAACGGTCTTCTTTTTTATGGTATAATTGGTGTCTTCTGTAAAAAAATTAATGCTCGGTTTGCTCATCAGATCATAAATTATTGGGGCGAATTTAGCAATTTAAAGTACTCTGTTATTTTCTTTTTATAGAAGAAGTTTAAATCAGGAGGCAATTTCTGCAGCCATTCTGTTTCTGATTGCTGAAGTTTTTTAAATTTTTCGAGCATCTGTTTGTAAGAAGGGGGGAAATCTTTAGCGGCTTTTGCCTCTCTTTTAGCATCCTGATCTTGTTCTCGCTGCGCGTTCTCTGCATCAAGTAGTTTTGTAAGAATGGTTTTTTGACGATTAAGGGTTTCCTGTTCTATTTTTTTGTTAACTAACTCATTCTCAGTAGACTTCATGTCTTCTATCATTTGATTGAGGTTTCCGAGCCCATTTTTTCCGTCTTTATTTTGCTCCTGATTTATTTTCTGAAGTGCTTCTCTTATCATTTGTTGTTGCTGGGCCATTTTTGCAAACTCCTGGCTCATTTGCCCTTTTGGTACAGAGCCTCTATTCCCGTTCTTCTGAAGCTCATCGCGTGCCTTTTGCATGCTGTTGTTAAGCTGCTTTTGCATTTGCTGAAGTTGCTGCATGCTGCCTCCTTTTCCTTTTCCTTGCCCGCCTCCTTTGGTGTTTTTCTTCATATTCTGGAGCTGGTCCAGCGCTTCATTCAGCATTAAGGTTAGGTTGTTTACTGACGTCATGGTGTACTGCTGATTCCTGTTTGCCATGGCAGTGTTTCTTTCTCCAAGGTTTTCCAGGCTTTTATCAATATTGAAGTTAATCTTCTGCATTTCTTCATTAACAGCAGTTTCAATTTGTGGCACCCTTTTACTTAAAGAGAATAAACTATCGGCAATGGTTTTCATATTGTCTTTAATACTGCGTTGTTTCTGCACGTTCTGTGTATAAAGAGGGTCATTGCTATTCATTCCTTTTAGGTTCAGCATTACCTTTTCCTGATCAAAAGAGGTGTTCAGCAGGTTTTTTAATAACTGACGCAGCTCGGCAATACTCAGGTTACTTTCCATTTCAGCAGATTCCTGCTGCATCTGTTCCATTTGTTTAGCAACCTTTTCCATTTGTTCGGCCGCTTTCTGCTGACTTTTGGACGCATCTTTTTTATTGTTCTGATCTAGTTTGTTCTCGCTGTCCTTTTGTTGTTGTTTGATTTCGGATGTTTCTTTTTCAGGATTTTTAAATGGATTTGGACGCTCCATTTGCTGGTTTTTCTCATCTAGTTTCTCGAGTTCTTTTTTAATGTCGTCGAATTCAGAAGAGAGTTTTTTCTGTTCTTCCTTAAGCTTGTTGGGCCCAGAGTCTTTTTCTGCACTTTTTTGGGATAATTCTTTTTGCTCCTTAGCAAGGTCATTTAGCCTGTCTGTGTTGTTTTTTAAGTTTTGTTCGAATTCTAATTGCTTGTAAAGCTCTAATATCCTGTCAAGTTCATTCTTTAAAGACTTGTTGTCCATCTGCATTTTAGACAACTCAGTTTGAGTTTGATCCTTATTGTTCTCGTCCATTAGGTTTTGAAGCTTTTGAAGAAGCTCTTTGGTTTTTTCATTAAGAACATTGTTGAACAGGTCATCAATCTTCTTTTGTTTCTCCATTAATTCGTCTTTTAAAGCATTGTTCTCTTCTTTTTGGAGTGTGTTTTTTTCATTTAATGACTTGATTTCCTCAACTGCTTTTTCAAGTTGCTGCTGCTTATCCAGCAGTTGTTCTATCTGTTTTTTATCATCGAAAGAGAGTTGTTTCTTATCCAGCAGCGTTTCTCCAAGCTTTTTGCTGTCTTTTTCAACTTCGGAGGCCAGTTTGATGGTTTTTTCCATTTTCTGCTTCAGCTCTGTGTTTCCCTGGTTTATTTTTTCGGCAACCTGCTGTTGGGTGGGAACTTCAAATATCTTTATCGCTGATTTAGTCTTTTTAGCTCCGTTTACCGCATCATTATCTGCCACCTCAAAATAGTACTCTAGTGCTTGTCCGGGCTTTAGAGGCGTCTCGTTTAGATTCCATAGATAGAAAAATGCGTCTTCCTGTTGATTTTTCTTTATTGAAATGGATTTTGTGACAGTGCTTTTTAGGATACCATTTTCTTTGATATTGTATTGAAATTTTAAGGAACTAAATCCATGATCGTCTGATATATTCCCCGAAAAATATAAGGCCTTGCTACTAACAGAATCTGGGGTTTCTACTATTGAGATGTTAGGGAATTCATCCTTAATAATGGCTATTTGATGAGAGAGAGAGTCTTTGCTGTTTATAAAGCTGTTTTTAGGAGTAATTTGATATCCTGTATTTTCTTGTAGCTTTTTGGTAAAACTAAAGCTATTGCTACTAGAATTTAAAGCGTACTGCTTGCCCCCAATGATAAAGTTAAGCGCACTACTGTTCTCTGTGTTTAACAACCAGGTAACTATCGTTCCTTCAGGGATTAATAAATCACCTGCATTTTGGATGGTTTCTTCTTTTTTGTTTAGATATGCGGGGTATTGGAGTTTAGCTGTAATATTGAGTACGGAAGGACGGGGTTTAACCTCAATTGTATGAGAAATAGAGTTAAAGCCCCCGGCAGAGAACTGAATGTTTTTATTCTTTTGTAGGTTTTTGAATATATAGGTAAAGCGGTTGTTGCCTTCTTTTTCTAATTTATAGGTATTTGCTCCATCTGAAACATATACTTCCTGAGGGAGTTCGTTTCCTGTGGTTTTAAGTTTAAGCGTAAAGTCATCGCCCTGCGGAACCATTAGGCTTTTGTTTAACATCACAAAATCAAAAGGAGCTTTAGGGAGAATTTCTTTATTGTACTGAACAAAACTGCTAGTTCCTTCTCTTAATATGGCTGGTGCAATTATGCCAATTAGCAGGATAACAGAGAGAGGTATGAGGAAGTATTTAATGTGCTTTTTGTTGTCTTTTAGTTTGATTGCGCTTGCAAAAGGAACGGGTCTGAGTTCCATTATTTTCTGATCAATCCCTGCTAAAATCAATTGATTGTTGTTTGGATGCTGATTGGCAAGCGCCTGAAGCTGAAGGGTGTTTAGTAACTTATCTTTTACATTAAAAAAATGATCGCCAATTAATGTAGCCGCTTCTTCTATACTTAGATTCTTACTTAGTTTGAAGTAAGAAAGTGCTGGTTTTATAATGAGAAATGATATTACTGCTACAGAAAACACTATAAACGAAAAAAAAAGGAAGGTTTTAGTGCCTACACCAGGGTTTGTATAATAAACAAACAGAAAGAGGAAAAGATAACCCAGAAGTAGCAAGGCTGCTGCATAGATAGACCCCCGCACCAGCTTATTCAGATAAAACTTTTGCGTAAACTCATTAACTTTAGCTATTAAAATGGCGTAATTATTATTCATTAAAACAGTGGAATGGGTAATAAAGTTAAAAAATAACTTTAAGAAAACGTTTAGATAAACATTTAACGAGTATTTTTAGAAAAAGTATATTTATGAAATCATCAATTTTAGTCATTACCCTTATGGCTGTATTTACGAAAAGTTTTGATCCGGAGCCTAAAGCAATTGTTAAGGGAAGTTCATGGAATAATAATCCTGTTATTGCGCATCGTGGGGCATGGAAAAAGAATAATTTACCTGAAAACTCTATTGCCTCTCTAAAAGAAGCGATAAGATTGGGCTGTTATGGTTCTGAATTCGATGTTCATATGACTTCGGATAGCGTTTTGGTTATTAACCACGATCCGGACTTTTATGGGCTTCATATTGCGCAAGTAACGTATAAAGAGCTTTTGACTAAAAAACATCCAAATGGCGAAAATATTCCTACTCTGGAAGCGTATTTAAAAGAGGGAATAAAGCAGAAGAAAATGAAGTTGATTCTGGAGATAAAACCATCGAAAGCAGATCCGGAAAGAGATCAGAAATTAACTGACCGTGCAGTTGCAATGGTTAAGAAATTGAAAGCAAAAGAATGGGTTGATTACATTAGTTTTAGCTATGATGTTCTGAAGCGGGTTTTGGAATTGGACCCTAAGGCTAGGGTGGCTTATTTGAATGGAGATGCATCTTTAGATAAACTTAAAGCCGATGGATTTTATGGTGCGGATTATCACTACAGCGTTTACCAAAAAGGAGAGTGGTTTGCTAAGGCTAAAGAATTGGGTTTAACTATTAATGCGTGGACAGTTAATAATGCTGAGGACATGAAATGGCTGCTTAAGAATAAGGTGGAGTTTATAACTACAAACGAACCTGAATTGGCTTTCGAGACCATCAAAGCAACACAGACGGAGAATAAATAAAAGGCTATAAAACAAAAAAGCATCGCAGGTTATCTGCGATGCTGTACAATTTATGTTTTTAATAATCTAGATTACTTTAACATTAATCGCATTCAACCCTTTTTTACCGCTTTCAACATCGTATTCAACTTTGTCGTTTTCACGAATTTCATCGATAAGGCCTGTTGAATGTACAAAAATTTCGCTATCTCCGTTTGCTGGAATGATGAATCCGAAACCTTTAGTTACATTAAAAAATTTTACTGTTCCTTCTTGCATTGTATTATTTATTAAAAATTAAGTGTGCAATGTACATATTATTTTTTTATTAAAATGCAAGTGCTTTATATTTTGATTAATATAAAATGCGAAAAGCATCATTTATTGTCTTTTTTGCCCTGAACAACCAATTTAATTTCGCTAGAGTGGGGTATTCCAAGTGTTTTTCCCGGTGTAACCCTCAGTAGATTTTGAAGATAGACATTGATAATTGCTTCTAATGATTTCTTTCTTGCCTCTTTGTGTTCTGGCAAAACGTTTCCAAATGAAGTTAAATACATTTTGCCATTAGCATTTACAAGCACATTAAATGCGTATGCAAAGTCCTTGTAAGCCTTATCAATGTCGATACGATATTCCGGGAATAAATAATCGTAGGATTGTGTTCTGCCCATAAAGGGGTCAACGGTTGTGATTTTTTTTACTTTAATTAGCTTGCTTACCGGGGTAAACTCCACCGGCTGCCGGCCCGCGAACGCACTATCTAAATTTTTCGGGTTGCGATTTGATTTTGCAGAGAGCCATTGAACATAAAGTGTATCGGCTTTGGAGGGCTTTTGCAGCTCCTCTGCAGTTGTTTTTAATACATTTTTTATATAATTATCGGAATAGTAAGTTATGTTAACATCAGATCTGATGTCTTTCGAGATTTCCTTTTTTTGAAGATGAAGCCTTTGAAACACAAGGCTATCTTTGTTTACTTTTTTTATCCGGAAGTATTCATTTGCAAAATTATATACATCGCCATGATCAAACATGAGAAAAAAGGGCTGCATCTTTTTCTTTTGAGGACTATAAGCCATCACTGTATCGTTTGATTTAAACTGAATGATCCACGATGGTTCCTGCTGGAATCCCATTTCATTGAAAGAAAGGCCGTTGCTAAATCTACGCTTTACTTCCTGATATCTAATTCCAATGATTGAATCAAATGAAAGTTTTTTTACGACTTTTTTCTCCTCTTTAGGGCTGTTGCAGGCATAAGATGTAGTGAGTAAGATTAAGCTGAATAATAATTTAAAACGGGGTATCTTCGTCATATTTGTAAAAATAAATATTTATATCCGTTTCTTCAATTTTATAAGTTTGATAAGGAGCTCTCCATTTCTGTTTATGGAAAGGAAAATGCCCCTGCCATCTCCCGAGCGTAATGTTTTGGTAATGTCATTAAGGTTTAGGGTTTTGGCGCTAGAAAAATTGATGGATATAATCTCATCTCCTTCATGTATTCCTGCCAACTGGGCCGGAGAATTGGGTTCAATTCTGCTGATGAAATATCGCTTGTTTGGGTCTTCTTCTACATAGACTTCGATACCCGACATATCGTGTTCAAACGGCCGCTTGAAGGATTGATTCTGTTTGAGGTACATGATTTCATTTGCATAATCAAAAGTAACATTGAACCGACTTAATATGTCGGCTCCCAGATTCCCATTTCGATTTAAAATAAACGTTTTTGCCGCTACATCATCATAAATAGGATAGGAAGAAATGACATCCTTTAACACGAGGCATGACTGGCACCATTATCAACAACAACTTTTGCGTTTATTATACCCAATTCTTTGGTGTCTAGCTCTACGTTGATATAGGGCTTGTTATTGATGATTTGCAATGGAACAATATCTCCTTTTATTTTCTTTTTAGTTCCCGGCAAGCTAAAGATTACTCTTTTAGAAGAGTAATTAATTTCGACTGTAAAGCTATTGAAGAAATAGTAACCCAAAAGGCCATAAATTCTGATGCCCATAAAATTTGAAAGACCTAAAATATCTGTTTTTAATATTGCCGTAGGGATGTAATCAATACTTGCTTTGCCTACTTTGGCTGAGAGCTCATTGGAAAGAAAAGCGTCGATTTCTATTCCTTTACCGAGACCGGTTATTTTAATAGGCCGAAGATCTTTGAGGTTTAAATCTTTAACAATTGTAGTATCTGTGATCACCAATGGTCCTACACCGGTATCAAGAATGAAGTTATACGGGCCTTTGTTGTTAATGTACAAGGGAATAATAATTAAATTCCGGATAAGGGTAAAATTGACAGCGCCTTTTGTACGAGAACCATGAAAACTAAATTGCTGGGCTTTTAGGGCATATGCCGAGCAAATTCCAATTATTATGGAAATCAGAATAACTTTTAAGAAAAAGAAATTAACGGCACGCATAAGCGAATTCATTGAACTAATTTAATAAATTAGTAGTCAGTATGTGTAGATCTGAATTTAAAATTAAAAGCTTATTTCTTTTATTGGTTGTCTGTGGGGGCTTTTTTTTAAGTGGGTGCTCCATTGACCGTCGTATGGCCAGAAAGGTGAATAGCCTTTTTAAACAGTCTGAGGGGCTAAAAAAACACTATGTTGGGTTTGCTTTATACGATATGTCTGCGGATAAAATGGTCTTTGAAAATAACGCTGATAAATATTTTACTCCGGCATCAAACACTAAATTATTTACTTTTTATGGGGGACTAAAAATGACCCCTGATTCAATTCCAGCCTTGCGGTATATTGAGCGTGGTGATTCCCTTATATTTTGGGGGACAGGAGATCCTTCTTTTTTACAAATCCAGTTAAAAGGAACGAAAGCTTTCGATTTTCTAAGAGCTACAAAAAAGAAACTCTTTTTTGCGCATGGAAGATACAAGGGGGATTTTTATGGAAAGGGTTGGCAATGGGATGATTACAATGATTATTATCAGGCAGAGATCAATGAGTTCCCGATTATGGGGAACCTGGTTGAAATTAATGAAGAGAAGGGTAAATTGAAGGTTTCGCCTACCTTGTTTGCTGATTGTGTAGGTCAGGATTCTTCAATAAAAGATACTTCTTTTCTTGTAAAGAGGGATTTCAATGAAAATAGATTTAATTATCCCTCAGTAGCTGTGCCTTTGGGATATAAGCAGGCCGTGCCATATAAAGTCAGTTTGCAAACAACATTAGCATTATTGTCGGATACGCTTGGAAAAAAGGTTGAATTAGTTAACATGAATATGCCCGCTAATGCATCAATGTTGTATTCTTTAAAATCGGATTCTGTTTTTAAAGAGATGCTGGTTCCAAGTGACAATTTTATTGCCGAACAGTTGCTCCTGGTATATTCAAATCAGATTGGCGAGCATTTGAGTGCAGAGGCGGCAATACAGCACATCGAAAAAACCTATTTAAAGGAGCTACAGGATAAACCCGTATGGATTGATGGTTCTGGCTTGTCAAGGTATAATTTATTCACCCCAAGGGATATTATTAAGCTTCTGGAGCTTATTTACAAAGAGGTGAATGATCAAAAGAGATTATTTGCGATGCTCCCGGCCGGTGGGAAGAGCGGAACCTTAAAAAATGCCTATCCTAAAACCAATGATCCCTTTGTTTTTGGCAAAACAGGAACGCTATCGAATGTTCACTGTCAGAGCGGTTATGTTGTGACCAAAAAAAACAAGATATATCTGTTCTCCTTTATGAATAATAATTTTGTTTCGTCTACAACCGGAGTGAGAAATGAGATGGGCAAAATTATAACCTACGTGCATGAAAACTTTTAGGTTATAGCTTTTCAAATGGAATATCCATGAGGGGATATTTTTTCCATCCAACGAAATCAAAATGCCACCATTCATTTGTTATTACACGGAATCCATAGGCTTGCATTGTTGTTATCAGTAATGTTCTGTTTTTTATTACTGGTGCTGGCAGGTTTGAGTAAGATGGTGAGGCTTGGGCCGCAAAACTGTCGTACGGTGTCGGCATTTGAAGTTCTTTTCCCGTTTTTAAATCGATAAGTGTTAGGTCTATGGCACAGCCCCGGTTGTGTTTAGATCCTTTTTTAGGGTTAGCGACAAAATTTTTGTCTTTAGCTTTTTGGTAGAAAGCAAGTGTAATGGTATATGGCCGATACGCATCGAAGATTTTTAAGCCGTAGCCTTTTTTGTTAAGGGCAAATTGTATCTTTTTTAGCTGTTCAACAACAGGCTTCCTTGCAAAAGCCCGGGCCTCTTTGTACATCACCTGATTCATGAAGTTGTTTTTGGTGGCGTACCTGATATCGAGCTTAATGTTCGGAATTGCTTTTTGGATTTCTATTAATTTATTCTTTGGGTCTTTAGCATAGGATGAGTGGTAATCTTCATATGAATTGACGACTTGTAAACCGTAAGGGTTGGCCTTAAGTTTTTGCGCTTTTGTGCATAACGGAAAAATGAAAAGCAGTAGCAGGTACAGGTATTTCCTCATGCCAGGAGCTATTGATTTGAGACCACAAGCAGTTCAATGTCCTTGTATGGAAGGTTATACATGTTAGCAAGGTCTTTGTTCGTTAAATGCCCCTGATAAATGTATAGCGCTTCTCTGATACCGGGCTTGCTCCAAACCACATTCATTAATCCGCCCATATCACCTATATCTACAAGAATTGGTGTAAATATATTTGTGAGGGCATATGACGCCGTGCGAGGCACCCGAGAAGCGATATTAGGAACGCAATAATGGATTACATCATGTTTCCTAAACACGGGGTCCTTATGATTGGTGACTTCTGAGGTTTCGAAACAACCACCCTGGTCTATGCTTACATCGATTACAACCGAATTGGGTTTCATTCGGGTTACGGTTTCTTCCATTACAATGCAGGGGCTTCTTCCGTGAGTTGCTCTGATGGCGCCAATAACAACATCGCAGGTAGTAATTGCTTTACCAAGGACTATAGGTTGCATTACAGAGGTGAATACCCGGCTTCCCAGGTTATTTTGAAGGCGTCTTAAGCGATAAATAGAACTGTCGAATACTTTTACCTCCGCGCCTAGCGCAAGGGCTGTACGCGCGGCATATTCTCCAACGGTTCCTGCGCCAAGAATTACAATCTCGGTTGGCGGAACGCCTGTAAAGCCCCCAAGCATCAATCCTTTTCCTCCTGTTACATTGCTGAGATATTCTGCAGCGATGAAAATAGAGGTTGCTCCAACAATTTCACTCATTGCACGTACTACGCTTAGAATATTTCCTTCATCTCTAAGGTTTTCAAAGCAAATGGCATTGATTTTCTTATTAAGAAGCGCTTTTAGATAGGTTTCTTTTAGTCCGCCCATTTGAAGCGCCGATATTAAAGTCTGTCCTTTATGCATGAGGGCAACCTCTTCTAAAGTTGGCGGGGCTATTTTAACCAGGATATCAGCATTAAATACATCCTTTTTATTAAAAGAGATAATCGCACCCTGTTCGCTATAGTCGTTATCTGAAAAATTTGAACCAACGCCAGCGCCGGTTTCAATTATAACTTTATGCCCATTGTTAACCAAGAGGGCAACCGATAAAGGAGTCAGTGCAATTCGGTTTTCCTGGAAAGAGATTTCTTTTGGAATGCCAATATACAAACTATTGCTTTTCTGACTGGTTTCTGACATTGTCTCTTTGGGTTGTAAAAGCCCTTTTTGAGCAATGGAGGCCATWCCTTCGCGTAATCCTGTAGCCATATTTGTTTATGTGATATTTTAGCTTGAAATTAAGAAAAATAACCTAAAAATCAGGGTTTGCCATTTTATATTTTATTGATGGACAGTACCCTCTCGTTTTCACTTAACATTTTGATCTCAACTTTAATATAGTGCTCCGGTAAAAGCTCTTCAACTTTTTCGGGCCATTCGATAAAGCAGGTATTTCCTGAAAAAAAATACTCTTCGTAGCCAATATCGTATGCCTCCTGGAGGTTTTTAATACGATAGAAATCAAAATGATAAAAGATGTTGCCTTTTCCCTCGTATTCGTTTACAATGGAAAAGGTTGGACTTGAAACCAGTTCTTTTACGCCAAGCGCTTTTGCTATGACTTTAATAAAAGTTGTTTTTCCAGCCCCCATGTCTCCTTCAAAAACAAATATTTTTTCAGTTCCGGCAAAATCTAACAGGGCAATAGCGGCTTGATCTAAATCAGATAAGCTGTTTACATTAATATTCATTATTATCTTGAACTGTATGTGGCAATTGGTATAATCATCTCTTCTAATGAAATACCCCCATGCTGGAAGGTTTCATTGTAGTAATTTACGAATTGGTTATAGTTGTTCTGGTAAACAAAATAACGGTCTTCTTTTGCAAAGATATAATTGGAGCTAATATTAATTTTTGGCAATTGGGCCTCGTGAGGATTTTTAATAAGAAAAACCTCTTTTGCATTAAAATTAAGGTTACGCCCTTGCTTGTAGCGAAGATTTGTATTGGTATTTCTATCGCCAATAACTTTGCTTGGATGTTTTACCCTTATTGTTCCATGGTCTGTCGTGATAATCAGCTTAACATTCTTCTGAGAGATTTTTTTCAAAAGATCCATTAAAGGAGAATGCTCAAACCATGAGAGGGTTAGTGAACGGTAGGCGGCATCGTCGTTGGCCAGCTCACGAATCATTTGCATGTCTGTTCTGGCATGCGATAGCATGTCGACAAAGTTATATACAATAGCATTAAACTCGTTTTGCAGCAAATTGTTCACTTGCTCATTAAGGGCCTTCCCGTCGTCGTAAGTTAATATTTTGTTGTAGCTGAATTTACAATCTTTACGCAGGCTACGCTTAATCTGATCTGCCAAAAAGGCACCTTCGTGCATGTTTTTTCCGCCCTCATCATCATCGTTTTGCCATAATCCAGGAAAGCGTTTTTCCATTTCCAGCGGCATTAACCCAGAGAATATCGAATTACGTGCATATTGGGTTGCAGTAGGTAAGATACTTGAATACGTATCTTCCTCGTCCAAACGGAAATGTTCAGTAATCAGGGGATTAATAATCCGCCATTGATCGTACCTTAAGTTATCAATAAGAATAAAGAAGACAGGAACATTGTTATTAATTAAAGGGAATGCTTTTTTCTTTAATAACTCGTTTGAAAGCAAGGGGGCTTTGCCTTTGCCATTAACCCAGCCTAAGTAATGGTCTTCAATGAATTTTGAGAACTGCATATTTGCTTCTGACTTTTGCATTGTCAGAATCTCGTGCATTTGCGGATCATCAAGTTTCTCTAGCTCAAGTTCCCAGAAGACTAATTTTTTATAAACATCTACCCACTCTTCGTAGCTTAACTTATCGTTTAAAGTCATTCCCAGGCGCCTGAAGTCCTGTTGGTAAGCCATGGAGGTTCTTTCGCTTACAAGACGCTTATTGTCTATAATTTTCTTTATGGTTAATAAAACCTGTTTCGGATTAACGGGCTTAATAAGGTAGTCATCTATTTTAGACCCGATGGCATCTTCCATCAGGTTTTCTTCTTCGCTTTTGGTAATTAGTACAACCGGAACATCATTTCTAATGTTTTTTATTGCGGTAAGGGTTTCGAGACCACTCATACCAGGCATGTTTTCATCAAGAAAAACCAGGTCAAAGTGTTCTTTCCCAAATGCTTCAAGGGCATCGTTACCATTAGTGTAGGTGGTAACATGATATCCTTTTTCGTTTAACAGTAATATATGTGGTTTTAATAAGTTTATCTCATCGTCGGCCCATAGAATCTTGGTTTCCTGCATTATCGTATTTTATAATGTGAATTAATTTGTCAAAAAGAGACTGTGTCTTTCTTACTATGGATAAAAATAGCAATTTTTGTACCGTATAATTTATTTTTAAGGATTGAACAAAAAGAAAATAATAAATGATCCTGTTTATGGTTTCATAAATATTCCTTCAGAAATAGTATTTGATCTCATCTCTCATCCTTATTTTCAAAGGTTGAGGTATATAAAGCAATTGGGGATGACCCATTTGGTGTATCCGGGAGCGTTACATACCCGATTTCACCACGCTTTAGGGGCAATGCATCTGATGGGATTGGCTATTGAAATTTTAAGAAGCAAAGGGCATGAGATTAATAAGGAAGAAGAAGAGGCTGCCACAATTGCAATCTTACTACATGACATCGGACATGGGCCTTTTTCGCATGCGCTTGAGTATTCGTTGGTTAACGGAATAAAGCATGAAGATATTTCCATGCTTATTATGGAAAAGCTTAATGCAGAATTTGGCGGAAGATTAACCCCGGCAATTGATATTTTTAAAGGCAAATACCATAAGAATTTTCTGGCTCAACTTGTTTCTGGTCAGCTGGATCTTGACAGAATGGATTACCTGAACCGGGATAGCTTTTTTACCGGAGTAAGCGAAGGTGTAATCAGTTTTGACCGCATCATTAAGATGTTTAATGTGCTGGACGATAACCTGGTAATTGAAGAAAAGGGAATTTACTCAATAGAGAACTTTTTGATTTCCAGAAGACTGATGTATTGGCAGGTTTATTTGCATAAAACAGTTATTGCAGGAGAAATGGTGCTGGTGAAAATTTTGAAACGCGCAAAGGAACTTGCAGTTAAGGGAGAGGCTCTTTTTGCAACACCTGCGCTTCAGCATTTTTTAATAAATGACGTTACGGAGACAAGTTTCTTTTCTGAAGAGATTCATTTAAATATGTTCGCCCAACTTGATGATCAGGACATTTTTGCCTCCATTAAAGTTTGGCGAGACCATCCGGATAGAATATTGGCCCAATTGTGCAAAATGCTTACTAACAGGAATCTTTATAAAGTTGAAATTACAAATGATGCTCCAGATCAGAACAGAGTAGATGTGCTTAAGGAGAACACCGCGGAATTTTTGAAACTTAATGATGATGAAGTGTCCTATTTTGTTTTTACCGATGTAATAAGAAACAGGGCATATGATGCGGGGAACAGCAATATTAATATCCTATTAAAAAACAATATCATAATTGATATTGCAAAAGCATCAGATTTATCTAACTTAGAATCTTTAGACAAAACAGTGAAAAAGCACATACTTTGCTACCCGAGAATTATTTAGCATAATTTAACAAAATAATTAGTTTTTAATCCCGTTTTTAGTTTCTTAATCTAAGATGGAATTATAATAACCTAAATAGGTTTATTTGTTCATATCAATTTAACATATAACTTTGTAAAATGCAATTTACTGCCAAGCAGATAAGCGAATTTATAAATGGCACCATTGAGGGCGACGAAAATGTAAAAGTCGAAGAGCTTTCTAAAATAGAAGATGGCAAGCCGGGATCTTTATGCTTTTTGTCCAACCCGAAATACGAGAACTATTTATATTCTACCAATGCCTCTGTAGTTATTGTTAGTCAAGATTTTTTGCCTGCACAGGCTGTAAAAAGTACCTTAATTAAGGTTGCAGATCCTTATAGTGCATTTTCTGTGTTGTTAGACAGGTACAATGAAGTGATTAGTCAGGTTAATGACTCATCAGGAATTGAACAGCCATCCTTTGTGCACCCAACTGCAAAATTGGGTAAAAATGTCTTTATAGCAGCCTTTTCTTATATCGCAGAAAACGTAGAAATAGGAGATAACTCGAAAATACTTGCTCAGGTTTACGTGGGCCCTGATACCAAAATTGGAACGGGGTGTACACTTTTTCCGGGGGTAAAGATTTATAACCGGTCAGTTATTGGAGATCGGGTTTTTATACACGCAAACACTGTAGTAGGTAGTGATGGCTTTGGGTTTGCCCCACAAGCTGACGGGACCTATTCAAAAATTGCCCAAATTGGCAATGTGGTTATTGAAGATGATGTTGAGATTGGCGCGAATACTACGATCGATAGGGCAACAATGGGATCCACTTTCATTAGAAAAGGGGTTAAATTGGATAATCTTATTCAAATTGCCCACAATGTTGATGTTGGTGAACACAGTGTTGTTGCCGCGCAAACCGGAATTTCGGGAAGTACCAAACTGGGTGAGAAATCCGTTGTTGGAGGACAGGTTGGTATTGCGGGTCACCTATCATTAGCTAAGGGAACACAAATTGGCGCACAGGCGGGTATTAATTTTAGTACAACAGAAGAAAATAAACAATGGCACGGCAGCCCTGCCCAGCCACTAAGAGATTGGATGCGCGCATCTGTAATATTTAAACAATTACCTGCTGTTGAAAAAAGAATAGCAGCCTTAGAAACAACTATCGCACAATTAAAAGCGTTAATTGAGCAAAACAGTACAATACAAGATAAATAATGAACGTTAAGCAAAAGACCATTAAGAACGAGGTTTCCGTAAAAGGGGTAGGCCTGCATACCGGAGCAAATGTTACATTAACTTTTTGTCCCGCACCTGAAAATCATGGATTTAAATTCCAAAGAGTAGATTTACCAGGAGCGCCAATAGTTGATGCAGATTGTGATAATGTTACTGATACTGCCAGAGGCACAACTATTTCTCAGAATGGCGCAAGTGTAAGTACCGTTGAGCATGTAATGGCCTCGCTTGTAGGTATGGATCTGGATAATGTGCTTATGAAAGTGGATGGTCCGGAAACGCCAATTATGGATGGCAGCGCAATCCTATTCCTAGAAGCACTAGAAGCAGCCGGAATTCAGCAACAAGATATCGATCGCGAGTACTTTCAAATACCACATAATATAACTTATACAGAACCGGATAGAAAAGTTGAGATTGTAGCAATGCCGCTTGACGACTATAGGTTTACCTGTATGATAGATTATAATTCACCTGTTTTAGGCAGTCAGCATGCTGGCATTTCAAGTATTGCTGAATTCAGAAAGGAAATTGCATCGTGCAGAACTTTTTGTTTTTTACACGAACTTGAATATCAATTACAAAATAATCTGATTAAAGGAGGTGATTTAAATAATGCCATAGTTATTGTTGACAAAGAAGTTACCAAAGAGGAACTAGACCATTTAGCCACTATTTTTAATAGAAAGGCGATAGAGGTTGCTCCACAGGGGATCTTAAATAACATGGAATTAAGGTATCAAAATGAACCTGCCAGACATAAATTGTTGGACATGATAGGTGATCTTGCGCTTGTTGGAGTGCATTTAAAGGGCCATATTATGGCTGCCCGCCCAGGTCATGCAGCAAATGTTGCCTTTGCAAAAAAGATTAAAGCAGCAATCAAAAAAGAAAAAAACAAAAAGGTACAGCACGTTTATGACCCATCGGTAAAACCACTTTACGACGTGGTTCAAATCATGGATATTTTACCGCACAGACAACCTTTTCTATTTATTGATAAAATATTGGAACTTTCTAAAACACACGTAGTTGGCGTTAAGAATGTTACCATGAATGAAGAGTTTTTTAAAGGACATTTCCCTGGAGCGCCAGTGTTCCCGGGAGTAATTCAAATTGAGGCAATGGCGCAGACCGGAGGTATTTTGGTTCTGAGCACAGTTCCAGATCCAAGAAATTACCTTACCTTGTTCTTAAAAATAGATAATGTACGCTTTAGGGCTCAAGTATCGCCAGGCGATACTATTGTTTTCAGATGCGATTTGATGGAACCAATCAGAAGGGGAATTGCCCAGATGAAGGGTGTCGGAATGGTTGGAGGCAAGGTAGTTGTGGAAGCAGAGATGATGGCACAAATTGTAAAAGTAAAAGATAGCGAACCAGTAGCATGATACAACCCCTAGCGTATATACACCCTCAGGCAAAAATTGCCGATAATGTGGTAATAGAGCCTTTTGCAGTGATACATAAGGACGTAGAGATTGGTGAGGGAACCTGGATAGGTTCTAACGTAGTCATTATGGATGGAGCGCGTATTGGAAAGAACTGCCGGGTTTTTCCGGGCTCAGTAATTTCTGGTGTGCCTCAGGATTTAAAATTTGCTGGTGAGGTAACCACAGCTGAGATTGGAGACAATACCACTATCCGAGAGTGCGTGACTATAAACAGGGGAACAAAAGACAAGTGGAAGACGGTAATAGGAAGTAATTGCCTTATACAGGCATATTCTCACATCGCTCATGACTGTGAAGTTGGAGATTACTGCATTTTTTCTAATAGCACCACCTTGGCAGGCCATATTACCATTGGTAATTATGTAGTACTGGCAGGACTAGTGGCTATCCATCAATTTGTAAAAGTTGGTGCCCATGCCTTTGTTACCGGAGGTTCCCTGGTAAGGAAAGATGTTCCGCCTTACGTTAAAGCAGCAAGAGAGCCGCTTTCGTATGCAGGAATTAACTCAGTAGGTTTGAGAAGGAGAGGCTTTTCGTCTGAAAAGATTAACGAGATACAGGAGATCTATAGGGTTTTATTTGTGAAACATAATAACGTTACTAAAGCGTTGGATATGATTGAAGCAGAATTTAAACCAACAGAAATTCGTGATGAAATAGTTGATTTTATTAGAAACTCAAACAGAGGTGTAATGAAGGGCTTTGGTTCTGGAAGCTAATTGATCAATCAATGACAATTACTTTAGAGGACATTGGGCGAAGGTTTAACCAGGAATGGATTTTTAAAGGAATAAATTATCAATTTAATTCTGGCGGCAAATACGCAATCTTAGGCCCAAATGGCTCTGGAAAATCGACACTTTTGAGTGTTGTACTGGGAAATTTATCTCCGTCGGAGGGTGCTATAACCTATAATAATCAGAAGAATATACCCGTAGAGCGAATCTATGAATATATCAGTTTTGCGGCACCGTATTTAGATTTGATCGAAGAATTTACGCTGCAGGAAACCATCGATTTCCATTTCAGGTTTAAGACGCTGCAGAAGGGCTTTGATGAAGAGATGGTCTTGGATCTGCTTGGATTAAAGAAATCGCAAGACAAGGCACTAAAACACTTCTCGTCTGGAATGAAACAGCGAACCAAGCTCGTTCTGGCATGTTGTACAGATACACCAATACTTTTATTGGATGAGCCGACCTCAAACTTAGATAAGCAAGGTGTTGTATGGTATCATGAACTGATCGCACGTTTTACGGCTGACCGGCTTGTAATAGTAGGCTCAAATCAGGAAGCTGAGTATTCGTTTTGTAACCATTTCGTTCAAATAACGGATTATAAATAACAAAAATTATATTTGTGATAAGTGCAAAAGCGGTCGATTTGGGCATTAAAGAACGATAAAAAAATATTTTTAAATTACTATTGTAGAATTAATAAATAGTTTATACCTTTGCGGCACGAAAAAGAGCCGGTGGTTTAGGCAAAATTTCAGAATAAAATGGCAAAAGCATCAGAAGTAAAAAATGGTAATATCCTTCGTTTTAACGGAGAATTAGTGCAAGTAGAAGAGTTTCTACACCGTACACCAGGTAATTTACGCGCTTTTTATCAAGCAAGAATGCGGAATGTAAAAACAGGGAAACTTGTAGAATATAGGTTCCGTGTTGATGAAGATGTTGAGATTTGCCGTGTTGAAACCAACGATTACCAATACTTGTATGAAGATGGTGAAGCACTTGTAGTAATGGATAATACTACTTACGAGCAGTTTAACATACCAAAGGTGTTATTTGGTAAAAGCCTTCGCTTTTTGAAAGAAGGAATGAATGTAATTATCGCATTTGAAAGTGACGAGCCTATTATGGCACAAACACCTTCACATGTTGAATTAGAAATAACGTACTCTGAGCCAGCAGTTAAAGGCGATACCTCTACAAACGCACTTAAATATGCAACAGTAGAGACCGGAGTTGAAATAAAAGTGCCAATGTTTATCAATCAAGGCGATAAAGTTAAGATAGATACACGCACTGGCGATTACGTAGAAAGAGTAAAATAAGAATTTTCATAGTTTAGTTTTAGGTTTAGGTTGATTGTGGCTTCGGAGTGGTTCCCGAAGCCATCTTTTTTTATATTTGTTTAAATGAAAAAGGCAGAACTTAGGAAATTAGCATTGAACAAGAGAAAATTACTCTCCCCCTCGGCAATACCTGCACTTAGTAACCAATTATTAGCTCATTTTTCAAGACTTGATTTTTCGGAGGTGAAGACAATCCATGTTTTTTTACCCATAGTTGAGAAAAACGAACCAGATACATTTCTTTTCATCGATTGGCTTAGAAATAACCATCCTGATATAAAAATTATTGTCCCAAAAGCAGATTTTGAAACGGCCTTAATGCACAATTATGTTTATTCAGGGAAGGATGGTTTAGAAAAGAACTTATATGATATTCTAGAGCCTCAAAAAGGAGAACTCCACAGTGGGGATGTGGAAATGGTGATCATTCCATTATTGGCTTTTGATGAAAGAGGCTATAGGGTTGGCTATGGGAAAGGGTTTTATGACAGGTTTCTACAGGGCTTGACCACACTTAAGGTGGGTGTTTCCTTTTTCGAATCAGGAGATGATATAGAGGATGTAAATGAACATGATGTCCAAATGGATTTATGTATTACACCTCATAGGGTGTATGATTTCAGGAAATCAGTGATCAGGTAGGCAATACTTTTGCCAGTAAAGGAACTGGTTCTTCCATCGGCCATTTCGCTTGCGCCTTCACATATGTGCAAATAGGCAAATTGTTTTGATGACCGAAGAATGAGCTTTCTGATGTCATTTAAGCTAAATCCGGAAGGCGTAGCAGCACTTGACAGCATATTCTCTATACTATCAAGATCGATTTCTAGACCAGGATTTTTAAAGGCACTGATGAATGGGGTCCAAAGGGTTACTGTAGCGTCCGACAATAAGATATCATCAAAGAAAACAACCTGTATTTTTTCATTCTCTTCTATTTGTTTTAGAATTGCTTCATTGTTGTAATTATGGTGCAATCCAAAGATCCCGTATTTGGCTAAATAACCCTCTTTTAAGGCATAACTGAAGCTATTGCCACTATGCCTGCCTTTTGGCTCTCTTAAGTCGGCATGAGCGTCTATATTGAGTATATCAACAGCCTTCTTGTGGACTGAGGCCAGCGCTTTAATGATGGGATAGGCATTATTGTGCCCTCCGCCAACAATAATGGGGGTTTTGCCTGCAGCTATAATTTTAAGAACACATTCGTAAACTTGATTATCTATTTCTGATACCTTTTTCTGGAATGCTTCAATCGTATTATTTTGGGGTTCAGTAAACTCAAAATGGCCTAGAACGACTAATTCTGACCCATCTAAAAAGCGGTTACTTTGGGTATTAAGAAGAGCTTTAAGCGCCGGACCCCATGCTGTAGATGTGCCCGACAGACCGTAATTGGCTCTTACCCCGATATCTTCAGGAATTCCCAGTAATACAAAACGGGCCTCGGAAGTATTCAGATCTTCTAAAGTAGCAATGACCTTCACGCGCTCACCTAATTTTGTTTCGCGGCTGCGGATATTGACTAATTTTAGAATATCCTTATTCGAATAAATTCTAAGTCCATCCATTAGTTTACTTCTCCGTTTAAAATGATTTTTTCTATTTGCGACTGCCCAAAACTATAAGGCAGATAAGCTATTGAACTCATGGGGCGGGTAATGAAAAGGTTCGCTTTTTTCCCTATTGCAATGCTTCCTGCAACATCTGATAACTGCATTGCGGCAGCTCCATTTAAAGTAGCGGCATTAATAGCTTCTTCCGGGAGCATCTTTAATTTAATACAGCCTAACGAAACCACAAAATTCATATTTCCTGAAGGCGTAGAGCCGGGGTTAAAATCAGAGGCTAATGCCACGGGAACATTCGCATTAATTAGGCCGCGGGCATTTGCAAAGGGAATACCAAGGTACAAAGAACAAGATGGAAGAAGGGTAGCAATTGTATTGCTTGTGCTTAAACAGTTAATCACATCCTCATCGGTAGCTTCAAGGTGATCCACGGAAATCGCATTATGTTTTACACCAACCTGAACGCCGCCTGATATAGACAATTGGTTTGCATGAATTTTAGGCGGTAATCCATATTTCACACCGGCTTCTAAAAGTTTATCCGTTTCTTCCGCAGAAAAAAAGCCTTTTTCACAAAAAACATCCATATAGTCTGCCAGTCCTTCGTTAGCTATTCCAGGGAGCATTTGCTCTATAATAAGCCTAATGTATCCGTTACGATCTTTTTTATAGTCTTCAGGAAAAGTATGAGCAGCAAGGAACGACGCCTTAACAGGAATTTTAAAAGCGTCTTTAAGCCGCCTGATTACCCTAAGCATTTTTAATTCACTATCAAAAGTTAGTCCGTAGCCGCTCTTAATTTCAACGGCTCCGGTTCCCTGCTTAATCATGTCGTTTAGCCTGATGGAGGCGCTTTCGAATAGGTGATCTTCAGATTCGTGCTGGAGTTTACGGGCCGAGTTCAAAATACCACCCCCTGCAGCCGCTATTTCTTCATAGCCTTTTCCTTTAATCTTCATTACAAATTCCTCTTCTCTGGAAGCAGCAAATACAATGTGTGTATGTGAGTCGCACCAAGAGGGAAAAACATAACCTCCTTTAGCAGAAATGGAGGTTAATGATGTAGGCAGATCAGCAGGTAGGTTGTCCATACTGCCAAAACCAGTTATTAATCCCCCCTCACATAATATCCAGGCGTTGTTTATAACAGGCAAAGTATTCATAGCACCACCTTTTAAAACAGAAATGTTTTTAGGGTGAGTGCCTACAAGCGTGTCAATATCTGTTATTAAGAGGGCAGACATGGTTTAGGGATTTAGCTCTAATAGAACAGGGCAATGATCCGAATGAATTGCGTCGGGAAGTATTGAAACGTGTTTCAGCCTATTTAAAAGAGGTTGGGTTGCTAAATGGTAATCGATGCGCCACCCCAGGTTCTTAGCCCTTGAATTTGCTCTAAAACTCCACCAAGTATAGTGGTGCGGATCTTTATTAAAGTGCCTGAAAGTATCTATGAACCCATTGTTTAAAAACAGCTCCATCCATTCACGTTCTTCAGGTAAGAAACCCGAAGAGTTTGCATTTGATTTTGGGTTGTGAATGTCGATGGCGGTATGGCAAATGTTGTAATCGCCTGAAATAATCAAATTAGGATACTCCTTGCGCAGGTCTCCAATATATGTATCAAAGAAATGCATGAATTCGTACTTCTTGACCTGTCTGTCGTCCCCACTGGATCCAGATGGCATGTAG